>JAJYAS010000193.1 GCA_021779415.1 Bacillota bacterium | reverse complement strand
CCCATACCGAACACGGAAGTTAAGACCTCCAGGGCCGATAATACTTGGGGCGCAGGCCCCTGGAAACCTAGGTCATCGCCAGGTAAACAAGCAAAAGGACTCCCTCTAACACTTCGTTAGAGGGAGTCCTTTTGCGTTGTGTGAGGGAAACAGAAGAACTGTCCTTGCGCTTCACACTTAACCTCAGCCTCAATAAACTATTAAGTTAGATGCAGTAATTACAAGAGGAAAAGGAAAATTGGTTCATTTGTCGAATAATATACAGTTATAAAATTTTGATGTAGAGGAATGGTGTATTCTTGTCTCGTTTAGATGATGATTTGGCTTATCACAACTCAAAGTTAGAATCTGCTAATGTCATAGGGCATCCAACTGATGCTTGGCGAAACTTTATGGGATCTGGATTAGTTTGGATTATCGACAATTTGTTAGTCCTTTTTTTCACGATTTCAGCACTACTAATTAAGTCCATAATTTTCTTAGGTCTTATCAATAATGATAACGCTGCCAAGATTAGTCTATTCAAAGCTTTTTATAGTTTTAGCGCCCCGCCACCAATGCTTGTTTACGTCGCTTTTAGCGTTATTATCCTAAGCTTTGCCTACTTATTTAAGGGAAGGGCTCGCTTTTGGTTTCTCTTTACTTGTGACGTTTTGTTTTCCTTACTACTTCTAGCAGACTTAATGTATTATCGTGGTTTTAGCAGTTTTATTTCGCCGTATCTATTGAGTCAAACGACGAATCTTGATAATCTTTCCAGTAGTATCATGTCAATGTTACGTCCTGTCGATCTCCTGTTTTTTATCGACCTATTAGTTATGGTGGGGATCGGGGTAAAGTTTAAAACGTTCCAGTCCAAGACTAAAAGAAACACAGCTACCATGTTAATTCTTTTGGCACTTTCTATTTCGTATATTTACTACCAACACGTTCAACTGGATATCAAAGGAAAAGGCGAAGATATGCTTTTTAGAGTTTCTTGGTCACCTAATCAGACCATGTCTAATCTCTCTCCTTTAGGCTACCATGCTTTTGATATTTATAACTATTTCGCAAATAAACAGGTTGAAAAACTGACTTCAGCCGAAGGCCAAGAAATTAAAAATTGGTTTACTCAAAAGCAAGAAAATCTGCCTCCCAATCAGTATAATGCTATTTTCAAAGGACAAAACCTTATCGTGATTCAAGTTGAATCACTCGAGAATTTCGTTATAAATCAAAAGGTCAATGGTCAGCAAATTACACCTAATCTCAATAAGCTACTAGGCAACAGCCTTTACTTTTCTAATTTTTATGAACAAGTCTATAATGGCACAAGTTCAGATGCAGACTTAATGACCAACACTTCAGTTTACCCTGTCCGAACGGGCGCTACCTTTTTTCGCTATCCCAATAATAGCTACAATTCTCTCCCTAAGTTGTTGCGTGGGGTAGGATATAGTACATTAGCTATCCATCCAGATAAAGGTTCTTATTGGAACTGGATGCCTGCCTTAACAGCCATAGGCTTCGATAAGACCATGGATGTTTCTCATTTCAATGCAGACGAAAAAATTGGTTTGGGGATCAGCGATGGTAGCTATTTGAAGCAAGTTGCACCGATCATCGAGAGTGAAAAGCGCCCGTTCTATAATTTTTTGGTTACCTTAACAAGTCACAACCCCTTTGATTTACCCACTCAATACCGTAAACTTGCTTTGAGTGAAGAGCTGAATCAATCAAAATTAGGTGGATATTTCCAAAGTATTAACTATACAGATGAGCAACTAGGAAAGTTTATAAACACTCTTGATAAAAGTGGAGTTTTGGATAATTCGGTGGTGGTTATCTATGGAGACCATACTGGAGTGCACAAGTATTATAATGATGAAGTAAAACAAGTTCAGCCCCAGGAAGGCTGGTGGCTTGATGATAGTAAACGCATACCGCTTATAATTTATCATAAAGGAATGAAGGCTCAGGAGATAAAAACCACGGGTGGGCAGATTGATACTATGCCCACGGTTGCTTCTCTGATGGGTATCGACGAGAATAGTTACAAATTCACTGCATTTGGGCGAAACTTGCTAAATACCAATAAAGATTTCGCGGTCTTGGCCAATCAGCAATATGTCGGAAAGCCATCCACTAAGCAAGAAGAAGAAAGTCAGATCAAGGGGATCGACCTAGCAGATCTCATTATCCGGAAAAATTACTTTAAAGAAGAAGGGTTTAAGTAAAAGAACATCGAATATTTAATAATTAAGAATAGTTTTGACTAATTTCGACGAAATTCTTTGTGGATATCCTTTGATGATGATTCGATGAAGTATAGATGATAAGAAATGGTGGTGGTTAATTGTGGTTGAAAAACAGCGCGTGATCCAAGAGTACGTTCCGGGCAAACAGGTAACAATGGCTCATATTATACCGAATCCACAGGGAGACATTCACGAACGGTTAGGAATCGTAACCAAGGGGGCCATTGGGATCATGACGATAACTCCGAGTGAGGCAGCTATTATTGCGGCTGATGCGGCAAGTAAAGCAGGAGATATTGAACTGGGATTTTTAGATCGTTTTACCGGTTCATTAGTGATTACAGGTGATGTTTCCAGTGTTGAAGCGGCATTGAGATCTGCCGTAAATACCTTAGTTAATGTGTTAGGGTTTACTTCGACAGAGGTGACGAGAAGCTAATGGGTAGAATATTGCTTATTGGGGGAATTGGTGCGGGTAAGACCTCGCTGAAGCAAATGCTTATGAATGAGCAAGTGAGCTATCGTAAGACGCAAATGTTGGACTTCTCCCAAGTCTTTATTGATTGCCCGGGTGAATATCTTGAAATACCACGATTTTACCATGTTTTAATTGACACGAGTCATCAGGTTTCTGAGATATGGGCGCTTCAAGACGCCACAAAACCACGAACATTTTATCCACCCAAATTTGCCAAGGTTTTCAATAAACCGGTTATGGGGATCATAACAAAAGTAGATTTGCCCAAAGCGAATGTAGAACAAGCGACTTCTTTCCTGACATATGCGGGAATATCAGAACCCTGCTTTCAAACGTCAATTATGACTGGGGAAGGATATGATCCATTGCGTATGCGTTTGGAGGCATTGAATGGACTGCAAAACGATTAAGGACTTATGCTATGAGTACACAAATCTTGGAGATGCTGATATTGATATATTAGAAACAATGGCTTCCCAAATCCCCTATACATCTGATCTAACTGGGACGGATATTTTTATTGATGCGCCGCTGAAAGACGGTGCGGATGCAGTGGTTTTGGCGTGGGCTCGCCCCAAAAAACGATCATTATATGGTCATAGTGTTGTGGGAGAATTGGCCTTTGCCACCAGTGAGCCAGCAGTTTATCGCACGTTTAAAACCGGGTTAACTAGTCGTAATGTGCGAGGAGTGAGCCAAGAAGGGATACCTATTGAGCAGACTGTCGTCGCGATTCGAAATGTTGCAGATGAGATAATTGGTACTCTGATTATGGAACGGGATATTTCCGAAGAATTACGTCAAGAAGAGCAAGTCGAGTTTTTGACGCAAACAGCCGAACGATTGAGCAATACTTTAATGTATTTATCGACGACCGGGTCCCAGTTTGAAGATTGGGTTGGGAATGGGCTGTATGTATTAAATAAAAACAACAAAATTACTTATGTCAACAAAAAGGCAGCCCAAATTTATCATGCCGTTTATGGATTTGAGGCATCTGGAAATGATTTTTACCTCACAATATTTGATTGTTCTACCTTGGATGAACTTTTAGATCATTTGAAAAATCCGGTGGAGTATTGCATCCTTGATAAGAACTATTTTTTCCAGGCTTATCCATTAGTAACTTACGGAGAATTGAGTGGCTGTGTTGTTTCTTTTCGTGATATAACAGACCTTCGAAAAAAGGAACAGGAACTTCACGCCCAAAGTAATATTATCCGTGAAATTCATCACCGAGTAAAAAACAATCTGCAAAATGTTGCCGCTTTACTCCGTCTTCAAATGAGACGATCGGACTTAGACGAGGTAAAAGCGGAATTTCTAGCAAGCATCAATCGGATCATCTCAATTTCCATGGTACACGATGTTTTTGCCTGTCAAACTTGTGACACGGTTGATTTGAGGGAGCTTTCCCAACGTATCCTTAAAGGATTAGTGGAAAGCTCAGCTCTGCCGGAGCAGAACATCGAGACTCGAGTTGAAGGGCAATCTGTTCTTTTATCAAGCTCTCAAGCAGTTCCTTTAGCCTTGGTTATTAACGAAGTACTGACCAACAGTTTTAAGCATGCTTTTAAATTTCTAGGTAGTGGCTTGATTATTCTAAAATTAGCGGAAACTGATGGGCAAATACAGCTTTCTGTGTGGGACAATGGGCCTGAACCACTCGAACCCTTTGATATTGTGAAACAACGGCGTTTGGGTTTGCAAATTGTAGATTCATTAGTTGGAGATCAACTGGATGGGAATTTTGAAATGAAACGTATCGATGGAATGACGTGTGTCAGAGTGAATTTTCCTAAACATTATTCGGAGGAACCATCATGAGTGTACTATCTATCTTAATTGCGGACGATGAGGCTTTAACTCGACTGGATCTTAAGGAAATGTTGCAAGGAGCTGGACATATTGTCTGCGGTGAAGCAAACAACGGTATGAAAGCGGTTGAATTGGCCAAATCTTTAGCTCCGGATTTGGCGATTCTAGATGTCAAGATGCCTGGAATAGATGGATTGGACGTGGCAAAGATATTACATTCCATGAACATTCCTGTGTTATTACTGACAGCCTATAGTCAGCCTAAGTTTATTAACCGGGCGGAGAAAGTCAGGGTGTACGGATATCTTGTAAAGCCTATTACTGAACGAGATCTATTACCCGCTATCCAGATCGCGTATGCACGTTGGAAAGAGATGCAAGATGTTTGTGCGAAATTGGAAAACACTCAGTTGGAATTAAAAAGCCAAAAACTAATTTCCCGTGCCAGCGCTGTTCTAGCAGATCGAGAAGGAATAAGTGGTTATGAGGCGCATCAATTGCTTATTCATCAGGCTATGGATCTCCATATGACGGTCGTAAATCTTGCGGCTAAAATTGTGCTTGAATCTTCTTTATGAGCTAAATCAGGGTGAACTCAATAATTTTTATTTCTATGGCAAAACTATTGAACTATGATCATGAATAGGATATAATTTGGTAAATCGTTAATGGTTAAGAACTCAGTTTGTGTTAAAGAATAAAGGGCATTGAAGCCCTACATCTCATCGGAAGACCGATATGAGATGTAGGGCTTTTGTTATTTCCCACAAAAACATTTCAAAAATTGTATCTTGACAAGGGGTTAAGTATAAACTACGATAAGTATAAATAAAAATCAGAACATTTGGAATAAACTTATATTTAGCGTGTTTAGAAATACTTCTTCTACAATGGAATAGTGGGCAATAGAGCCCTTTGTCCTATCCGAAGCAAGAGGATAGGACAAAGGGCTCTTAATTTGCATATATTTCCAGTGAAAGGGAGGTAAAAATTTGTTATCTGTTTGGTAGGAAAATAATTTTCAAAAAGTTGAAAGAAAACGTGATACACATTGGGTGAGGATCGAGAGAGATAGTCAACTCTATAAGATTTTTGGGGAAGATCAAGTAAGAGTAAACAGCTTACACCACCAGGCGCTTGATTGTTTAGCCCCAGAATTGAAAGTCGTTGCCAGAGCCTCTGACGGGATTATTGAAGCTTTGAGCATACGAGTGCCTCCTTTTTTGTTATTGGGGTACAGTGGCATCCCGAATCGTTGGCAAGCTCCCAGCCGTTGATGAAGGAATTATTTTATCAGTTCATCAAAAGCTCTCATCAGAATTTACACATCGGATTAACGACGTAAAAGACTTCTTAACGGGGTCAATGCGCTGGATAGGCAGAGGTTCGTAGACAACAACCTTACAAGGGGGTTTTAAATAGTTGCAACCGGACAAAGAGAGGAGAGGGAAAGTGTACGTGCAAGGTCAATAAATGGGGTGCGATATAGTTTGCTAATTTTAGTGGTTGTATGTGTAGACTAATACGAAATTTTAGGTGAGGAGTGAGTCGCGTGGCAAAATTATCACGTGAAGAGATTATCAAAGAAGACCTAAAACGTTTGCATGAACTTGGCTATAAACAAGAATTGGCCCGTTCCATGAGTGGATTCACCAATTTCGCAATTTCTTTTACAATTATTTCAGTACTGGCTGGAACGCTAACGATGTTTGGTTTCGGACTAAATGCTGCTGGGACTGCATCATTGGCCTACGGTTGGCCAATTGTCAGTGTTTTTGCATTAATGGTTGGCTTGTCAATGGCTGAGATTGTATCGGCCTATCCTACCGCTGGTGGTTTGTATTATTGGTCTTCAAAACTTGGTGGACCAAGCTGGGGATGGTTCACAGCATGGTTTAATGTCATTGGACAAGTTGCCGTTACTGCTGGGATTGATTATGGACTGGCCATGTTTATTGATGCACTACTAAATCAATACTTTCCGGTAATCCCCGCTACGGACCACGCAGGTACGATTGCCACTTTGGTTATATACGCAGTAATCCTTTTAGCTCAGGCTTATATAAATTCACTAGGAATT
>JAJYAS010000192.1 GCA_021779415.1 Bacillota bacterium | reverse complement strand
CACGCTTTTAGGAATGCGCATTGACCTTGATCAACAACGTCCTGTCTTAGCCAATACGTTCGGAGGGCTTTCCGGACCAGCTATTCGACCAGTTGCGGTGCGAATGGTTTGGCAAGTGGCCGAAGCAGTGGATTTACCCATCATAGGAATGGGTGGAATCACTACTTGGCAGGATGCTGTGGAATTTCTCTTGGCGGGGGCAACGGCTGTCAGTATTGGCACCGGAAATTTTGTCAATCCCCAAGTTCCACTGGAAATCCTACAGGGAATCCAAGACTACTGCGAGAAAAAAGGGATTGCTTTTGTGCGTGAATTAGTCGGACAGGCACATAAGTCATAGCGCTTAAATATTAGCGCCTAGGTCTTAACGAGTCAGCCTAATTGAATCAGTCATGAGGCGATAAGCATTTTATTTAACAAGTCGTGCTAACGAGGTTAGAAAGAAGGGTTATCGTTTGGATAAAATAGTAAATAGTCAGCGTGTCATGGTGGCCTTGGATGTTCAAGGGCGTGAGGAAGCTTTAGCACTAGCTAAGGTGCTTCAAGGCAGTGGATGTTGGCTTAAAGTGGGTTTGGAACTGTATGCCTATACTGGGCCAGCGATGATCCATGAACTGAAAGCTTTGGGATTTCCCATCTTTCTGGACTTGAAGCTTCACGATATTCCTACAACGGTAGAACGGGCGATTCGTGGCTTCGTTCAATGCGGTGTGGACATGATCAATGTTCATTGCAGTGGCGGGTATGATATGATGGCTAGGGCTGCCCAGGCTGTGCAGGAAGCAGGAAGCAAGCTGGCAAGCATTCCGAAAGTGATTGGGGTTACGGTACTGACAAGTATGTCAGAAAATCAATTTAGACAAGAGATGGGGGTACAACGGAAACTTTCAGAGCATGTGGTGGAACTCGCGAAACTCGCCGAAAAAGCAGGACTCGACGGAGTTGTTGCTTCGGCTAGGGAGGCGAGTGAGATAAGACGGAGCACAGAACCCAGTTTCCTGATTGTTACCCCAGGAATTCGCCCGGCTTGGAGTGAAGCAAATGATCAGATGCGGGTCTTAACCCCTTATGAAGCCTTAGCGGCGGGAAGCTCATATCTTGTGGTAGGAAGGCCAATTACCCGGGCTGAGGATCCACGTAAGGCCTTGGAACAACTTTGGGTGCGGTAGGAAAAGGAGAGAATAAGATGATGGATAACGAAGCAAACAACAGATCAAACAAAAGTAAGTCACCATTAAGCTCTGAAGAATACCTTGACGTCTTTAGAAAAAGCTCGGCTTTACTGGATGGGCATTTTCTTTTAACCTCCGGAAAACATAGTGCGCAGTACATGCAGTGTGCTCAAGTACTTCAATACCCGGACAGGGCAGCCATTCTAGCGGAGGGACTCGCCGCATCGTTTCGTGACAAGGACATTCAAACCGTTATCGGTCCCGCCATGGGGGGGATTTTGGTAGCCCATGAAGTTGCCAAAGCCCTAGGAGTGCGGGCCTTATTTACTGAACGGGAAAATGGGGTTATGCGTTTGCGCAGAGGGTTTACGCTTTCCCCAGGGGAACGCGTGTTGGTCGTTGAAGATGTGATCACGACCGGTGGATCCGTTCGAGAGGTATTATCAGTGGTCCGGGAATTAGGGGCTATACCAGTCGGCGTTGGTGTGCTTGTGGACAGAACAGGCGGAACCGTGGATTTTGGGTTGCCGCAGAGTTCAATCATACAGCTAAACATTCAGGCGTTCGAAGCACAGGAATGCCCGCTTTGCGCTCAAGGGATTCCTGCAATAAAGCCCGGAAGTCGGAAAGTCTAAAGAGATTTAAGCACAGGGAGTATGGGTGATAAAAACAAAAACACGCTTCACTACGTAAGTGTGAGCGTGTAAAAGAACAAGAAACAAGTCAAGCTTGAAGATCAATTTTGTAGTTGTTGTAGTTGTTGGAAACAGAGATTGTCGAGGGCTGTTTTTCACTTCCACTCTGATCGGATTTTTTCGCTTGTGTCTGTTGTATTTGCACTTCTAGTTGTGCGATTTGTGCTTGCAATACTTGGACCTTTGACTGTTTTGTTTTAGCATCATCCTTGCTTTGCCCCTCAGTTGTTACTTGCTTCTGAAGGTTTTTGATTTGATTTTGGAGTTGCTTTACCTCACTGTCATTCCCCATTGAATAGGAACTACTTGCTGGAGAAGAAATTGATGAAACGTTCATAGTTGTACACCTCCTTGTTAGATTAATTTTGGATTGAAACGATTTTTAAGTTCACTTAATCTATCGAATTAAACTCTTGGAAATATCTTTGAGTTTAATGACTTTACCCATTAATACAACAATTATATAGTCAGTATATACCAAGAGATCCGACGAATACAACTTCATCGGATCTCTTGTGCTTGTTTGGTATAACGATGACGAGTGGACGAAAAGACCCTTGTTACTATGAATTAAAGAATCAAATCGTGACATTAGGTAGATATTTGATATAATTGACCAAATAATGCAACGAGGAGGGAGCCGAGTCATGAAAAAAGTAATACTATTTGTGATCGACTCTCTACATCCTGTGGTCTTGGGGAGGATTCTTGGGGAGGGTAATGCTCCGGCTCTCGGCTTTTTAGCTAAACACGGAAGATACTTCGAGCGCACTGTCTCTTCTTTCCCAACTATGACCCCGGTTGCCACGAGTTCTATGATCACAGGAACTTGGCCTGATCGGCATGGAGTTCCGGGCTTTATCTGGTATAACGAGGAAATTCGGGAAATCGTGGATTACGGAGCAACTTGGCAGGGCGTTTTGAAGAACGGTCCAGACAAAGTTATTCGTAATTTACTTTTGAAGCTCAATGCAGAGCATCTTGCACTAGAAACGCCGACTTTGTATGAAAAACTAGAGGCCTCGGGCTATAGTACGGGGAACATTAATCTTTTTATGCATCGAGCTACACACCAGTACCAAGCGAAACTTCCGTTTTTAATCTCTTTGGCGACAGGTTTACGTCTTAAAGAAGAAAAGGTATCAGGACCTTCTCATTTGACTTTAGGTCAGCTTATCCACCCGCCTTTCTCAGATCGGTTAAGAACTTACCCGAGAGGAGTTTTTAACCGCTTTGGCTTTAATGACTCCTTTTCAGGAAAAATGGCTGCTCAGCTTGTTCGTGAGGGTAAACAACCCGATTTCACGGTGGTTTATTTACCAGATAATGATAAAAACTCACATCTCTTCGGCCCTTTGCGCACAGGACCTTCTATTGAACATGCAGATCAGCAAGTGGCAATGGTTCTGGATGAATTTGGTTCTTGGAAGAAAGCTCTGGAACAAAATTTAATGATCGTGACGGGGGACCATTCCCAGTCGACGGTGGGATTGGGGCAAGAATACCTCATTGATTTAGATCGTGCTCTCAAGAAGTTTAGCCGATTAAAGGCCACAGAAGAGGCAAATGGAGACAAGAACAAAGAGATTGCTATTTGCCCGAACGAACGCATGGCCTTTATTTACCTCCTCCAGCGGGACCACGAAATTTTACCCGAAGTTGTGGGGATTATGGTTAAGGATCCGCGCAATGCCCAGATTGCTTGGAAGGTTTCTGAAAATAGATATTGTGTTATCCAAGGTGGCACGGAAAAACAGCTCTTCTTTTCGAGAAATGGTCACTATCAAGACGTATATGGGCAAAGCTGGTCCTTGGAAGGAGATTTGACTGTAGTCGATGCCTTGGTTATAGACGAGCAGAAAATTGAATTTGGGAAGTTCCCGGATGCGCTTACTCGTCTGATTTCAGCCCTCGAGGCACGAAACGGGAGCAGAGTCATCGTTTCTGCGGCGTCGGGGTATGAGTATTTTGCGGAAGGGGCGCCCATTCACCCCGGTGGGGGGAGCCACGGATCCCTCGAAGAAGAGGATTCGACGGTGCCTATGATCGTTGCCGGAATGCCGGTAAGTTTGGAGCATCCTAGAATTATTGATTTGTATCCAATGATTCTGAGGCACTTTGGGTTATAAGAGGAAATGGGGAGAAACTATTTAATAACTCTAACCTTTAGTACCCCATCAATCTCCCTAATCTTCTTAACTATACAGTCACTTGAAGATGATTCAATATCAATAAGGGTATAGGCCCATTGTCCTTTACTCTTATTCGTCATGTCGGAAATATTAATGTTTTCTTGAGCAAATGCTGAAGTGAATTGGCTGAGCATGTTGGGTATATTGCGATGATTAATGGCTAGACGTCCTGCTAGAGTACATACTCCCATGTCACAGTTTGCATAGTTAACAGAATTCGTTATATTTCCATTTTCAAGGTAATCCATTAATTGTTCTACAGCCATTATTGCACAGTTATCTTCTGATTCATTCGTCGAAGCTCCCAAGTGAGGAATAGCTATGACTCCTTGGACTCCGCACACCTTGGGATTAGGAAAATCTGTGACATATCTATGAACTTTCCCAGACTTCAATGCTTCAATCATATCGTCATCATTGACCAACGAATCTCTCGAGAAGTTTAAGATACTCACTCCATCCTTCATCATTGCCAAAGTTTCTCTATTGAACATTCCTTTGGTTTTATCCGTTAAAGGTACATGAACCGTAATAAAATCACATTCCTGATAGAGCTCTTCTAGAGATTTTGTAGGCTTAATATATTTTGAAAGTTTCCAGGCAGCATTCACTGAAATAAAGGGGTCAAAACCGTAGACTTCCATCTCAAGTTTATTCCCTGCATTAGCCGCTAAAACACCAACAGCTCCAAGTCCGATGACGCCAAGTTTCTTTCCTTTGATTTCTCTTCCTGCAAACTTTGATTTATTTTTTTCAACGAGTTTAGCCACATCGGGATCTTCTTTAACAGAATTCACCCAATTAATTCCGCCGACAATGTCACGAGCGGCCATCATTAATGCAGCGATTACAATTTCTTTAACCCCGTTGGCATTTGCACCGGGAGTATTAAATACCACAATCCCCTTTTCAGCACATTTATCTAGAGGAATATTATTGACTCCGGCTCCAGCTCTGGCTATAGCCTCAATAGTACGGGGTAACTCTAGATCATGAAGACTTGAACTTCTAACGAGTACTGCATTTGCTTCATTGAAGCTGTCAACCATTTCATAATTGTCCGAAAATAGGTCTAGTCCCACATTTGAGATTTGATTTAAACAGTTTATCTTAAACATGATTACACAACTCCTCAATTTCTATTTGTTTTCTGCTTCAAAGTTCTTCATGAATTCAACTAAAGCTTTAATCCCTTCGACGGGCATAGCATTGTAGATGCTTGCTCTCATACCACCAACTGTTCGGTGTCCTTTTAAGTTCTCAAAACCAGCAGCTTTTGCTTCTTTGATAAATTTAGCATCTAATTCCTCTGAACCCGTAACAAAAGGCACATTCATTAAAGAACGGTCCTTCTTGACGACTGTTCCTTTAAATAGCTTACTTGAATCTAGGTAATCATATAAAATCGCGGCCTTTTCCTCATTCCTTTTCTTCATTGCCTCGAGGCCACCTAATTTTTTAACCCACTTAAATACTTTGCCGCAAATATAGATGCCATAAGCCGGAGGAGTATTATAAAGTGATTTGTTATCGGCATGGGTTTTATATTTCAACATTGTTGGCGTACCGGGCAGTACATTATCCGTAATCAAATCTTCACGAATGATGACCACAACCACACCTGCAGGACCAATATTTTTTTGAACGCCAGCAAAAATAAGACCATATTTCGTGACATCAACGGGTTCAGAGAGGATATCCGAAGACATATCAGCGACTAAGATTTTGTCGCCGGTTTCAGGCAATTCGTGGTATTTTGTTCCATAGATTGTATTGTTATGGCAGATGTAGACATAGTCCGCATCGTCAGAAATCTTTATAGTTTTGAGATCGGGTATATAGGTGAAGGTCTTATCTTCAGAAGATGCGAGAACATTAATCTTTCCATATAATTTACCTTCAGAAATCGCTTTCTTAGCCCATTGTCCTGTGTTAATGTGGTCAGCTACTTTATTTTTCATTAAGTTCATAGGAATCATGGCAAACTGCTGGGATGCTCCGCCTTGGAGAAAGAGTACCTTGTAATTATCAGGTATATTCATCAAATCTCTTAAATCGTTTTCAGCATCAGTAATAATTTGTTCGAAAGCTTTCGAACGATGACTCATCTCCATAACGGACATCCCCGTGCCGTTGTAGTCTAACATCTCGTCTGCAGCTTCTCTTAGCACCTCTTCTGGTAATACCGCAGGTCCCGCTGCAAAATTAAATACTCTTGTCATTAAAAAATCCTCCTTTAATAGTTTCTTGCTTCGTTTATTCAATCGTGAAACTCCCGCCTCTTGTAAGTGGGAGTGGTACCCCGTACTCTCCTTCTATCGATGGTGAACTATATGTCGGTTATAAGGATGATGTTTCATAACACTAATTAGGCTTTTTTCATAAAATAATCCTTCCTTTATAGTCTTTTGTTAAAATGTTATATATTGGGAATATAAAGAAAAACAAAACCCGCCCCCAAGTTTGGGGCGGGAAATTCCGCGGTGCCACCCAAGTTTTAACCGATAAAAGGTATAGGAATACAGACGCTTAAAAATAAACAAAACCCCTCGTCCTATTAAGGA
>JAJYAS010000191.1 GCA_021779415.1 Bacillota bacterium | reverse complement strand
TATTCATAATACAATTCATCATAGAAAACTCTAAAGTCGTCCCCGTACAACTGATAACAATTCAACATCAGCAATAACGCACACCCTGTCAATACTACCTTAAACTTAGACATTTCAATAAATTTCATTTTCATACCCTTTTTTGTTCCTCTCGCTTTCGTTTTTTAATTATTCAATTTGTATTGATAAGGCATAAACTGCCCGTTTTTTGCGGCTTTTCCATTTTACCAGCATGTCTCAACTTGGTTTTCTTTGTGAATTTTATTCTCTTTTGTTAAAAAAACAGACCTATATATGAAACAATTTCACACACTCCCGAAAAGGCTAATATGAATTGTATTATGAATAAAAAAAAGGGTAAGGAAAGGAAAATCAGAGAGTAGATAGCTTGTAAAATATCTATAAAGAGTAAAAAATAAAATCCCCTGGCATCGTGCTACTCTCCCATGCTCTTTTGCATAGTACCATCGCCGCTGAAGTGCTTAACTGCCGTGTTCGGGATGGAAACGGGTGTGGCCACTTCGCTATAGACACCAGAGGAAAAAAATATAAGAAAAGGAAGGCAATTAGTCAAGTTATATATCATGTGATAAGAGCTTTAACATAATCTTATTTTTCATTAGTCAATTGCTAGCTATTGGCGTAATTCTAGGAACTACGAACAACCAACTACGAACTAATAAAGAATAAGGTGGTCAAGCCTCACGGCTGATTAGTAATGGTAAGCTGAATACATTGC
This sequence comes from Bacillota bacterium, assembly GCA_021779415.1. The sequence goes on along the minus strand of JAJYAS010000191.1, from coordinate 5,903 downwards.
TGTACTTACACACCCATCCTATCGAGGTTGTAGTCTTCAACCTGCCTTGAGATTATCTTACGATAATGGGATATCTTATCTTCGGGGGGGCTTGGCGCTTAGATGCTTTCAGCGCTTATCCTTTCGCGACATAGCTACCCAACAAATGCTTCTGACGAAACAATTGGAACACCAGAGGTCACTCATTCCCGGTCCTCTCGTACTAAGGAATGATCCCGTCAAATATCCTGCGCCTACAGTGGATAAGGACCGAACTGTCTCACGACGTTCTGAACCCAGCTCGCGTACCGCTTTAACCGGCGAACAGCCGGACCCTTGGGACCTTCTCCAGCCCCAGGATGCGATGAGCCGACATCGAGGTGCCAAACCGCACCGTCGCTATGGACGCTTGGGTGCGATCAGCCTGTTATCCCCAGAGTACCTTTTGTCCGATGAGCAACGGCGATTCCACATTCAACCGCTGGATCACTAGGTCCTGCTTTCGCAACTGTTCGACATGTCTGTCTCACAGTAAAGCACACTTCTACCCTTACGCTCTACGCATGATTGCCAACCATGCTGAGTGTACCTTCGAGCTCCTCCGTTACACTTTGGGAGGAAACCGCCCCAGTCAAACTGACCCTCTGACACTGTTCCATTCCCGGATTCACGGGACCTGGTTAGATATTCAACTGCACAAGGGTGGTATTTCACTTTTTGACTCCATTACGCCTAGCGGCATAACTTCAACGCCTCCCACCTATGCTACACATGAACAACCAAATACCAATATCAGATTACAGTAAAGGTTCATGGGGTCTTTCCGTCCTACTGCAGGTATCCCGCATTTTCACGGGAATTACAACTTCGCCGAGATCCACGTTGAGACAGTGCCCTGATCGTTACACGATTCGTGCGGGTCGGAACTTACCCGACAAGGAATTTCGCTACCTTAGGACCGTTATAGTTACGGCCGACATTCACTGGGGCTTCACTTTAGAGCTTCGCCTTGCGGCTGACCCCTCAGTTTAACCTTTCAGCATTGGTCACGTGTCACACCCTATACTTCCTCTTAACGAGTTTGCAGAGTGCTGTGTTTTTGCTAAACAGTCGCCAGGGCCTCTTTGTTGCAACCGTTTTCGACTCTGGGAGCAAGTCCCTTCATCTAAACGGCACCCCTTCTTCCGAAGTTACGGGGTTAATTTGCCGAGTTCCTTAACGTGGTTTCTCTCGCGCACCTTAGGCTTCTCGCCTCGCCTACCTGTGTCGGTTTTAGTACGGTCACCCTATCTTCATAGTTTAGAAGCTTTTCTCGTCAGCATAGTATCAGTCAATCCTCTTCATCCGTAGACTCCAAGTCCCATCAGTTCTCGAACTTAATGCTGGACGGATTTGCCTATCCAGCGTTCTACAACCTTAGACCGTCATGTTCAACAGACGGCTGACCTAACTTCCTGCGTCCCTCCATCACTCCAATAAGGTGGTAAAGGAATATTAACCTTTTATCCATCGATTACGCCTTTCGACCTCATCTTAGGGCCGACTAACCCTGGGCGGACGAACCTTCCCCAGGAAACCTTAGGCTTTCGGTGACCAGGATTTCCACCTGGTTTTTCGCTACTCATGTCTGCATGGTCACCTGTATGCGCTCCACCCTCGCTCTCGCTCAGACTTCACCGCACATACAGCGCTCTTCTACCGCATCGCTCACGCGATGCCCGCGGCTTCGGTTATGAACTTAGTCCCGATCATATTCGGCGCGGAATCACTAGACCAGTGAGCTATTACGCACTCTTTAAATGATGGCTGCCTCTAAGCCAACATCCTGGTTGTTTACGCGACTCCACATCCTTCAATCCACTTAGTCCATATTTGGGACCTTAGCCGGCGATCTGGGCTGTTTCCCTCTTGACTACGAAGCTTATCCCCCGCAGTCTGACTCCCATGATACGGTTATTCGGTATTCGGAGTTTGATAGTTTTTGGTACCCCGGTAAGGGCCCGCTAACATTCAGTGCTCTACCCCCGATAACTATTACATGAGGCTAGCCCTAAAGCTATTTCGAAGAGAACCAGCTATCACCCGGTTTGATTGGCCTTTCACCCCTATCCACAGTTCATCCAAGAATTTTTCAACATTCACTAGTTCGGCCCTCCACTTCGTGTTACCGAAGATTCAGCCTGACCATGGATAGATCACCAGGTTTCGGGTCTACCCCATATGACTTGACGCGCTATTCGCACTCGCTTTCGCTACGGCTTCGTTATAAACTTAACCTTGCCATACAGGAGTAAGTCGCAGACTCATTATGCAAAAGGCATGCGGTCACAGCCTTACGGCCGCTCCCACACTTTGTAGGCACATAATTTCAGGTACTTTTCACTCCCCTCCCGGGGTGCTTTTTCACCTTTCCCTCACGGTACTATGCGCTGTCGGTCTCTGATTAGTATTTAGTCTTGGAGAGTGGTCTCCCCTGATTCAATCGGGGTTTCACGTGTCCCGACCTACTTGGGATACTCGTAGACCAGCTAGAATTTTCACTTACAGGGCTTTCACCTTCTGTGGCCGCTCATTCCAAAGCGTTCTGTTAACTTTTGCTGTATCATGTCCGAGTCCCGCAACCCCATAATGTAAACACTATGGTTTAGACTGTTCCGTCTTCGCTCGCCACTACTGACGGAATCTCTGTTAGATTTCTTTTCCTCCAGGTACTGAGATGTTTCACTTCCCTGGGTATCGCCTCATTAACCTATGTATTCAGTTAATGATAATACCACATTACTGGTATTGGATTTCTCCATTCGGAAACCCCCGGATCAAAGCGTGTGTGCCGCTCCCCGAGGCTTATCGTTGCTTGCCACGTCCTTCTTCGCCTATCAGAGCCAAGGCATCCTTTATGTGCCCTTAGTAGCTTGACCACCAAAGAAAACTTATTTAGATCTCTTTAGCATTAATTATTTATTTGCAAAGTTGTCTCTTATTACCTACAATTAGAATTTTAAGACTCTAATTATTGAGAATAATTTGACATTATTACCTTCCAATTTTCAATGAACACTGCCTGCTTTCGCAGACGTTTTAAATTTTAGGTTTTAAGTTTTTTGTAACTTTTTCTTAAAACTTAACACCTAACGCCTAAAACCATTTCGCCTATGCGAAATTTGGTGGGCGTACCTGGATTTGAACCAGGGACCTCGTCCTTATCAGGGACGCGCTCTAACCAACTGAGCTATACGCCCGACGAAGCCCTAACGCCTCTATCCAAACATATTAAAAATATTTCAATCAACACATTTTTTGCTTTTCAAAAAATGTTGGTGGAGGCAAAGGGATTCGAACCCTTGACATTCAGCTTGCAAAGCTGACGCTCTAGCCAGCTGAGCTATGCCCCCAAATTAGTTCATAGTTGATGGTTCGTAGTTCTTAGAAATAATATCCTTGAACTTTCTAACCTTCATCTTTCAAACTTATTTCGATCCGAAAATTGAACTGTGCAGATAACCGCCGCTTTTTAGAAATATCGCTATTTCTTAACATCTGAATTAACAGATGTTCAACCATATCCCTGGGTTAGTATCTTTTATTTGGTTATTTTAAAATACTCAGGGATTGCTCCTTAGAAAGGAGGTGATCCAGCCGCAGGTTCCCCTACGGCTACCTTGTTACGACTTCATCCCAGTCACTAACCACACCTTAGACACCTATCTCCTTTAACAGTTGATTCAGTGGCTTCGGGTGCAATCAGCTCCCATGATGTGACGGGCGGTGTGTACAAGGCCCGGGAACGTATTCAAGGCGCCGTTGCTGATACGCCTTTACTAGCGATTCCGGCTTCATGAAGTCGAGTTGCAGACTTCAATCCGAACTGGGGCCGGTTTTGGGGATTTGCTCCATCTCGCGATATTGCTTCCCACTGTACCGACCATTGTAGTACGTGTGCAGCCCTGGATATAAAGGCCATACGGACTTGACGTCATCCACACCTTCCTCCTGCTTAACACAGGCAGTCTCACTAGAGTGCCCAGCATTACCTGGTAGCAACTAATGATATGGGTTGCGCTCGTTGCCGGACTTAACCGAACATCTCACGACACGAGCTGACGACAGCCATGCAGCACCTGTATATATGCCCCGAAGGGAGTCCTACTTTCATAGGATGGTCATATATATGTCAAATCCAGGTAAGGTTCTTCGCGTTGCCTCGAATTAAGCCACATACTCCACCGCTTGTGCGGGCCCCCGTCAATTCCTTTGAGTTTTAGTCTTGCGACCGTAGTCCCCAGGCGGTGTGCTTAACATGTTAACTCCGATCCGAACGGGGTTGAATCCGCTCAGACCAAGCACACAACGTTTACGGCATGGACTACCAGGGTATCTAATCCTGTTTGCTCCCCATGCTTTCGTTCCTCAGAGTCAGTTATCGCCCAGAAAGTTGCCTTCGCTGTCGGTGTTCTTCCAGATATCTACGCATTCCACCGCTACACCTGGAATTCCACTTTCCTCTACGATACTCTAGTTCATCAGTAATCAATGCAGTTCCAAGGTTGAGCCTTGGGATTTCACACCAATCTTAACAAACCTCCTACGAACCCTTTACGCCCAATAAATCCGAACAACGCTCGTCACCTACGTATTACCGCGGCTGCTGGCACGTAGTTAGCCGTGACTTCCTCCCCGGGTACTGTCATTATTCATCCCCGGTGACAGCAGTTTACGACCCGAAGGCCTTCATCCTGCACGCGGCATTGCTCCGTCAGGCTTTCGCCCATTGCGGAAGATTCTCGACTGCAGCCTCCCGTAGGAGTCTGGGCAGTTCTCAGTCCCAGTGTGGGTGACCATCCTCTCAGACCACCTACCCGTCATTGCCTTGGTGAGCCGTTACCTCACCAACTAGCTAATGGGACGCGAGCACATCCTTTAGCAATAAATCTTTAGCATATAAATCATGCAATCCATATGCCACATTCGGTATTAGCTCCACTTTCGTAGAGTTATTCCCAACTAAAGGGCAGCTTACTCACGTGTTCCTCACCCTTGCGCCACTAATGTATTGCTACATCCGTTCGACTTGCATGCCTAATCCATGCCGCCAGCGTTCGTTCTGAGCCAGGATCAAACTCTCCATAAATAAAATCTATAAAGTTCTTACGAACTTCTATTTTTTATATTTCGAGTTCTCTAGCTGTAAAGTTTATTTTCTACTTCTTTTTCAGAAGAACTACTTCTCAATTTAAATTAACTTGCGGGGTTATCCGCACAGTTCAATTCTCAAATCTTTCAATCAGCACGCTCTTTCAAATTATTTCAGAGCAGGCTTTTAATTAATCAGGGTTTTGAAAACTATCAAGTCTTCTTTCGAAAATCTTTAAGTTTTTTTCAGACGCGCTGTTTCCAGTGTCTTTTTTTCCATCCCGGGTTATCAAAAAAGCCTTATAAAGTAGGCAACCTTTTTGTTATATCAAATGAATTCCTTCAAAAAACTAAGAAAAAGATTCTCTTAACCTCAAAATTAGAACCTCCCACCTCGACCTGACTCTTCCCTTGAAGCTATAGGCAACACTTATGTAGAAAATCTTATTATATACCTCAAGAACAATGAGTTCGCCTAGCAGTTTGTCGGGCTTTGCCCCAAACTGCTAGATATTTATAGGAAAGCGCTCATTTTTCTCTCGGAAATTAATCTTAATGAAGAGATATTATCAAAATGGAAAAACAAAACACGAAAACGAGGCTAAAAAGTGGCAAAGTTTGTTAACATAGACAGGGAAAGCCCGATGCTTCTTCCCTATGATATCAGAGATTGGGTGCCGAATGATCATATAGTACATTTCATACTCGAGGCAGTTGATATGGTTGTGCTTAATAGTTTTAAAATCAACCACAAGGGAACCGGTAGCAAGCAATATCCTCCGCACATGATGCTT
>JAJYAS010000190.1 GCA_021779415.1 Bacillota bacterium | reverse complement strand
CGAACCCCCCTGACATTCTCAGGAGGTTTTCTTAGCATCACCCTATAATAAGTACTATGGCATGTTGAACGATACAAGAACGGTACGATACAATAAGTTGATAAGTTAATAAGTTGGTGTCAGGCACCGGTAGCCACTCTGGTAGCCCCTCTAATGAACCCACTTATCTTCAACTCGGTCAAAGGATCCAACGATTAGATTCTCCTTCTCTACCTTAAGCTTCTGTTTCTGAATCTTGCCAGTCTCAGTAACTGGCAAGCTATCGCAGAATTCCCAATAACGTGGCACTTTGTAATAAGCCAACCGCTCGATAACCCAGGCGATTAATTCGCTTATCGGCACGGAATCCATCGAGTATCCTTCTTTAAATACCACATAAGCTTTTACTTCTTGTTCCCGGATGGGATCAGGCACAGGAATCACTGCTACGTCAATTATGGCAGGATGCAGATGGATCACCCCTTCAACCTCAGAGGCGGAGATATTCTCACCGCTGCGACGAACGACATCCTTCTTGCGATCCACAAAATAGTAACGGCCCTCCGCGTCCCGCTTAACATAGTCACCAGTATGGAACCAGCCGTTTTTCCAGACCTTTTCCGTTGCGATCGGATCTTTGTAATATCCTAACATAAAGCCTCGTCCTCGATTATCCGCATTAGTGCCCCGCAGCACCATCTCCCCAATAGCGCCGTATGGTACTTCTTTGTCATCGTCGTCAACTACCATAGCCTCAAACTCCACGAACGGTTTGTAAAAGCAAGCCGTACCCATAGCTCGGTCAGGTTGTGGCAGGCAACAGAAGTTAAGACCGGTTTCCGTCATCCCAAACACTTCCAACAGCGTCACGTTGAACCTTTCTTCAAACGGCTGATGAATGGTTTTCGGCACCCCTGCACCGATGCCAATCCACGATCTGTGATTGGCATCATCTTCTTGAAGGTGCATGCCCATTAGCATCGCCGGCATTACACCAAGATAATGGAAATGTGTTGCCTCTTTAGCCCGCATTTCCTGCCACCAAGTACTTGGATGGAAACGATCAACCAAGGCTAGGCTTGCCCCTGCAAATAAGGTACCCATGACAGACAATATCTGTGGATTCATATGAAAGATGGGCAGCGGTGTCAAAACTCGGTCACTACTAGTTAACCCCAAATGCTTTGAATAACGATTTCCGGCTACCAAATAGTATTCTTGACTCTCCAAACAGCCTTTAGGGCTACCAGTAGTGCCTGACGTGTATAAGACTGCTGCTTCATCGGTGCGACTAATCGACACATCGGTAAGTTCACTAGAAAACAGCGACCGAATCCGTTCATAGACCATGATATCTTCAAATTTCCCATGCACAGACAACCGATGATCAAGTTGAATATTATCAATCTTCATCGCCTTTTGCACAATCTCCCAATACTTTGGAGTTGCCACCATCACTTTGGCTTCAGAATGTCGCAATATATAAGCTGTCTCTTTTTCACGAAACGAGGTGTTGACCGGGACCATCGAAGCGCCAATTTTAATTAAGCCAAACCATAGATAGATGAACTCCGGGCAGTTTGGCAGCATTAATGCTACACGGTCCCCTTTGTGGACACCAAGGTTTATAAACATATTGGCTGTCTGGTTGGTCAAGCAATCAAGCTCTTTATAAGTTATTTTTTGATCCTCAAACAACAGGTACACCTTATCTGGATTGCGGTCGACTGCCTGTTCCAAGACCTCACGAATATTCCTGTAGTTCATATATCCCCTCTCCTCGTACGATTTCTAAACATTACCCAACGAAATCAAGCTGGACCAATCCAATTTACTTCCCAGCAATTCCAACACTGGAATCCTGTAATCGAGCGCTCCTTGCCGTCTTTTCTTTAAAATATAAAGGTATAGCCAGTATCGCGCTGATTAAGGCTGCAGAAGCAAATATATAATAGGCATTATTGAAACTTGACGTTTTATCAAGGATAACCCCCATGATAATTGGAGACAGTACTCCAGCGAAGGAACCCCAGGCCAGCATGAAACCGCTACTCGCCGCCACACGATCCCTCGGTAACAGTTCCATTGGAATTGTCCACATTAGGGCAATCGCTGCAAAGTTACAGAATGCTGCAATACTAAATGCCACAAGAGACATCTCGAGCATCGGCGCGTTGACTGCAATGATAGTCGCCGGTACTGTGATTAGGGCCGTTACAATCAGGAGCGGCGTGCGCCAGCTTTTCACTAAACGATCAGAAATCATACCGACTAAAATTGCCCCTAAAGAAGCGCTAATATTAGGAATGGCCGAATAGAACCCGGATGCGAGAATGCTTGAACCCCTTCCCTTAACAAAATATGTTGGCAACCAGCCTAGGTTTGCCCAATAGAGAGCGGTAAGGCCGAAGTAAATGATAGCCAGTAGCCAACTGGTGGGATTAGAAACAATATGTTTCAGTACTTTGAGTGTTGTTTCTTTCACTGTATTGGTAGGCACGCTATGATCTTTAATAAGAGCGAGTTCATTGGTACTAATCCAGCGGTGTTCTTCCGGTTTGCTCGTGATAAGGAAACCAGTCAAAGCGACTAAAACCAGGCTCCCAAACCCGAACACATAAAATACAGAACGCCAACCCATTGTTTGAATCACAAAACCTGCCAAGGGCGCACCAACCACAACTCCTAGGGTCATTGCCGAAAGCCATATCCCTGTGGCTATACCTCGTTCCCGTGGTAACATCCATTGCGACACGATTTTGGTATTAGATGGACCGAGTGGTCCTTCTGAAGCGCCAAATAAAATGCGCACAATCACCAAAGAGGTTAGACCTCCAACTGCACCCGTTAAAATCGTGAACAATGACCAAAAGGTGAGCGAAAACATCAGAATTCGCTTAGGTGAAAAGCGATCTGCCAAAAAACCACCAGGGAAGTTCAAAATTGTATAACCAATTGTAAGTCCACTGATTACTACACCAATTTGTGATGCACTAAGATTAAACTCTTTCATGATAAGTGGTACCGCCATAGAAAGATTGGCCCTGTCCATGTATGAAACGAGAGTGAGTATAAATAACCAGGCTAGGATAAACCAACGCATTCTTCCGTGCTTCACGCTAACAATCCCTCCTCCATAAATCTTTAACGTTTAAACCTTTGCTACAAAATAAAAAATGTGGCACCCCCTTCCTGCTTCTAATATAAATATTAGAAGCAATAGTTGTGCCACAATACCGAATATTCAGAAATATACCGCGAGGCCACTAATACCTAGCCTTAATAACTAATTGCTAGTATTTTGACTGAGGAACTAGTCAACTTAACCTATGCAAAGTTACCCATGTACCGCATATCTGCCGATGCTTCAACTCAAATCTTACATAATCCTTCTGCAATTTTTATATCCAACTTTTAAGGTGTACGAACCTAAGTAGCTGGCCAAATCAGACTTATGCTGGGTTCATTTAAAGGATGAACTGCCCCCTGTCAAGTAGACAGGAGGCAGTCACTTTAGCGACTTTCAGGGGGGTTTTAAAAATAGTTTCCCGTTGTGTGCATTAGGTAATCTTGAATACCATACCTGAATGCAATATAATAAAAGTGGCAAGTATATAAAAGCCGGAATGCACAAACATCCCGGCTGTACAACTAGCCGCTATGGGCGGCACCGTGTGAAGAGCAAGAAGCTCCCTTGGGCAAAGGGGTGGGCTACTTGCTCCTATTCATTCCTTTAACTATTAACACTACCAAAGTAGCAAAAGAGATTGCCATCATCATCGCTTCATAAACAGTCATGGCCTCACCCCCTTCCAGGGATTTAGCCGCCCACCTCGCTATGCAATTGTACGGCCTGATTATATCACAATTTTCCAATAAATAGGACAGCCATTGAGCATGGGGAATTCCTTAAAATCATGCTGATATCATCAAAATTAACCCCTCTCAACTTTGAATTATAATTGTTCTTCCACATTTCTCCCACCATACATCACACGAAGAACATGCACCGTACAATCGGACTCTCTGTTAATGTAAAAAACGAGAAAATTACCAACGGGGAAGAATCTCAGTCCTCTCGAAAACCAAGGTTCTTTCTTGTATGGGGGATGCCTGTCTGACATGGTGTCCAACTTTAAGATTTCCTGTTCAATTTTATCACACAGGTTAGTTGCTGTTTGCGGATCTAATAATTCAGTAGCAATATACCTGAAAATCTCCTCCAGATCATTTTCCGCAGCAGGCGTAATAATTATCTCGTAATGTCTCATGTAGGCAATCCTTTTCGAATGTCAGAAAATACTTCTTTAATAGGACGACCTTTGCCTGCCAAATAATCTGCATACCCGTTCTCTAACTCCGTATTAAATTCCGTCACTGTCATGGTATCGACAGATTTAATTTTAGCCGGTGCTAACGTTAATTCAAAAGGTATCGCCTGATTAATTACTACTTGCTTTAAGAAAAGCCCTACTGCATTTGACATTGAAATTCCCAGACCATCAAACACTTTTTCTGCCTGTTCTTTCACATCTGGTTCAATTCGCACATAAAGATTCGTTGATTTTACCATGAGATCAACTTCCTTTCTTTCTGATACTATCATATGCCATTGTGCGTACAAAAGCAATACGGCATTCATCCATTCATGCTTATATTCCTTGATAAGTTGGTGTCAGACACTGGGACACTGCTTGCGGATAGGTCTACGACTTCATCTGGAATTTATTACCAAATTGCTCCCCTAGAGATTATCTGCTATCACTGTCAGTAGTCAGCAGAAAAATACCTCAAAGGCTTTATCGCCTTAAATGGCGGGGAACTACTTAAGACACATGACCTACTTATTCTCAATAAGAAATGTTCCTTCTATAAATCCCAATTTATCAATCCTAGAGGATGATTGTATAAATTTAACTGACTACGGGGTACAAGTAAGATATCCCTTTCATATTGATGTTACCGAAGAAGATACAAAAATGGCAATCGAGAGTGCCAAACGAATTAAAAACTATATATTAGAGAGCGCTAAGTGATGCCCTGGGAAACCGGGGCATTTTCGCTGTTCGCCTTTAAATACTACTTAATAGGCATTATGTCACGTGGAAATTATTAGAATTGTTTTCCATCGTTCAATGGTACGACCCCGGGGGAGCCCAATGCGAAACCCCCTGACATTCTCAGGAGGTTTTCTTAGCATCACCCTATAATAAGTACTATGGCATGTTCAACGATACAACAAAAGTTAATAAGTTGGTGTCAGGCACTGATAACCTTTTGCTATTATTGCTATTATTGCTGTTATTGCTAATTTTTAAGAAATTGGCTAGAATATTTTGTAGGAGGTGTTAATCATGGAAGTATTTGCAAAAGATAAATCAGCGGCTCTTCATGCATTGGTTCAATCAGTCCAAAAGGGTCAGGTAAAGCGGATTAGACAGTCTCTCGAGTCCCTTCTTACGGTTACTGCCTTAGAATTTGATCCGGAACAGGTTGAGATGTTAAAAAACTTTGCTAATAGTATTAAACTTGACCGCGAAATGTTATCGACTGGACAGGTAGCCAAGAAATTAGGTGTATCGACACAAGCTGTTATCAATTGGATTGAGGCAGAAAAGATAGATGCGATAAAACTTCCTGGGGGCCACTATCGGATCCCGGCGGACCAATTTAAGACGACCGCTGAACAGGACGCCAAGAGAGAGGCTATATTCGAACAGTTATGGGCAAAACGAGAAGGTTTACACCCAATTGATGAAGACGACCTCGGGGACTTGTGAAATGGATCGGGTGCTATTTGATACGACCGTTCTTTGTGCTGCGCTCCTTACCCGAGGAACCAATTATAAACTCCTTGAACTGGCCCAAATCCCCACATTATTTGAACCAGTGATTACTGAAGTTGTAGTATGTGAATTCATAGCAAATTGTCGAAGGGGCATGAGAGGAACTATTTACTCCGAGGAAGAAATTGATCAATTCTTCGAGGGTCTAGCCCCACTCTTAAACTTCGAAAATATCGAACGTATTCAGATAGGTCGGCAACTCTGGATTGACGTTACCAAATCAAAACAACCAATATACAACGACTACTGATAACGTGTTTATTTGAGTCCTTCACCTCCTTTGTGCAAAAGCTATATATGAAGAATGGCAAATCTACAAAAGGACGTCAGCGACATGATTCGGAACGAATCTATGGAGAAACTTTGAATCGAGTACTTTCTGGAGAGATGGATGACCTTGTCTATAGCACTAAGATTTTAGACACTTAACCCTATAATTGTAAAATACTGTGTATAAGAACTACCTCTTAGGTAGTGGTTGACTTCCTCAGATCGGGAAAAGTTCCAAATAATATTAATATATCCATAGGAATAATTATCCATATATCCTTTTGACAAGACCAGATTATTTTAATGCAACGCTAGTGACCTCAAATAGAATCTGAGGAGCTCTAGGATCTCATGTGTTCCCGTAAAATATCAATGTCTAGCATGCTGATTTCTACGACCCCGGAGAAGCTGCGGTTTCCTTACCATAACGTTAACCGCAGTATTGCTTTCTGTTCTGGCAACGACATCAGCCTTCCCGTTTTTGGTATTTCGGAGCTCAATTACTTCAACCTCTCGGCTTTCAGCCTACTATCTCGTTTGCCTACGCTTAAAGAAG
>JAJYAS010000189.1 GCA_021779415.1 Bacillota bacterium | reverse complement strand
AACCGCTTTGTTTAAAAAGCCTGAGCTTACACTGAGGACGGCCCAAACACCAAGTGCTGCCCCGATAAATGTAAAGGGTATTTGCCACTTTACCAGTGTAAAATGTACCTTCCCGGAGCGAGCGAAAGTGATGGAACTATTGAGCGAGGCTAAGGATGCTGCAAATTTATTGGTTCCCAAAGCAAGATGAGGGGGCACACCTACCATCAGTAATGCAGGAAGACTAATGAGTCCGCCTCCTCCTGCAATCGCGTCGACCGCCGCAGCCAAAAAACCGAGAGCACAGATTATGAAAAGATTGAACATGTTGTTTAATACCTCACTTATGACAATTTGCTTTTTAAAGTATACCCCCTAGCAGAGTATTCGTCATTACTTTTGGTTCGAAGACTGGGAAAAAGACCGAAAATAGTGTAGGATAGCAAACATAGGAGACGAATAAAAAGATGCTTCAATAGGAAGGAGCAAACCTCTAAGTGCGCCAAGTAAGTGTTAATTCGTTAACAATTGGAGATATTTTAGGTAAAACTATCTTTTCCAGTTCAGGCAGAGTTCTGTTGGGCAAAGGGGTTAAGCTTACCCCGTTGTACATTGCGAAATTAAAAGATATGGGAATTTCCATTCTCTATATTGAAGATGATCGCTTTAATGATGTTATTGTTGAAGATGTAATCAGTGAAGAACATCGCCGGGAAGCCATGGGTATTCTGGAGAAAAGTATGCGATCTGTAAAGTTAGGTAAAAGTCTTGATGGTTTTGAATTAAAGAGGATCATCAACAAAATTGTTGAGGAGATAATGTTTAAGAAGGATATCCTCATGAGCATGATGGAAATGCGAAGTATGGATAACCAGATGTTTGCTCATTCTGTCAACGTCTGTGTTCTTTCAACAGTTTTGGGAAAGGCTATGTTCTTTGATCAAGAAAAACTGGAGATCTTGGCCATAGGCGCAATGCTCCACGATATTGGTAAGATGCAAATGGATTCCAAACTTTTCGGGGAAACGTCGAATTTAACCCCAGAAGATATTGAATTACTTAAAACGCACACGACCCTTGGTTTTGAGGATCTTAGAAAACGAAAGGAGTTTAGTTTGGTTGTTGCTCATATTGCTTTTCAGCACCATGAGCATATGAATGGAACTGGGTATCCCCGGCACCTAAAAGAAGGGGAAATTCATCCCTTCGCCCAGATTGTAGCCATTGCAGATCTTTATGATAAATTCACAACAGACCATAGTGATGTCAAGCGAATCATGCCACATGAAGCCTGCGAAATTCTGATGGGTCTGGCTGGGACACTCTATCCGTTAGAAATGGTGCGTCTATTTCTTAAAAATATTGCTGCCTACCCGACAGGAGTAACAGTACGCCTAAATACTGGCGAAATTGGGGTGGTCGTCGATCAAAATCTAAGCATGCCAGTGCGGCCGATCGTTCGGGTATTTGATGAATCAGAATTCGGATCAAATGTTGTTAAAGAATACGACATGGTGGAAAAACGAACTATTTTTATTGAGGAAGTTTTAGCCTGATCACTGCGGAGGATTAACATGACCAAGATCAATAACCAAGAATCAAGCGCACCCTTGGTATTCGCTATTTTACTGGGAACATTTCCTGATGCTCGCTGTGAGCTAGAGTTTCACACACCGTTTGAGCTGTTGATTGCTACAATATTATCTGCTCAATGCACGGATGAGAGGGTAAATATTGTTACGGCTTCCTTGTTTGCTGAAGCAAATACTCCAGAAGGAATTATTGCTTTAGGACAAATAGAACTCGAAAAAAAGATTCGTTCCCTTGGCCTGTTCCACAATAAGGCGAAAAGCATTTTTGCTACTTGCCAGGTGCTTATAAAAGAGTTTTCGGGGCAGGTGCCCGAAAATGTAGATCTTTTAAGAAAACTTCCCGGTGTAGGGCGAAAAACTGCCAATGTTGTCATCAGTAATGCTTTTGGAATTCCGGCGTTGGCAGTGGATACGCATGTTTTTCGTGTCGCTCATCGTTTAGGCTTGGCTCATGGCAAAACACCGGAAATAGTTGAGGAAGAACTGATGCAGATCTTCCCGCGTGAACGATGGACGTTAGTCCACCATCTACTGATCTTTCATGGTAGGCGAATTTGCCATGCTCGGAAACCAAATTGTACGGAGTGTCCTTTAACAGGTCTATGTACCGAAGTGCAAACGTGTAATTAATTCGCTTACGGACTTCTTTTTACCCCTTTTTCGTGTTAAGATATATTTCGATATACGAAGAAGGTGTCTCGATTTGTTGTATCGTAAGTTCTTTTACAAATGCTCTCCTAATGCAAAGATTTTTTTAGTGATTTCTTTTATAACGGCTCTTAGTACAGGTGCATTTACAATGCTTTTTGGGATTGCAGTTTTGCAATTAGGGCGAAGTGAAAGCTTTTTAGGCGAGATATTGGCTATTGGATTGCTAGCCACGGGAGCCCTTTCTCTGCCAGTTGGGATTTTAGCTGATCTATGGGGAAAAAAGCGCACGTTGCTTTTGGCACTTGGTTTCACAGGAGTGGGATTACTTGGGCAGGCCGCTTTGCCGTTGGGGAATCTCACCTTGGGATTCTCTATTCTTTTTGGAACTGGTCAGGCTATGTTGGGTGTAGCCACCTTACCCATTCTCATGGAAAACAGTATTCCGGAAAATAGAACTCAATTATTTAGTCTTAATTTTGCGATTACCATGGCTGCGCAAGTTTTAGGAAGTTTAATTGCAGGAAAAGCAACAGACCTAGTTTCTTCTCGGGGAGCTTTGATTGGTTTTGCTTTACTTCAGCTAGTTGCGTCTGGAGTAGCTTTAGTCTGGCTCACAGAGGAGAAAGAAGCTTCCAAGTCCCAGACACATGTTCTAGATAATTTAAAGAACTATTGCACTATGCTACGTACATCAAAACTTGCCAAGGATGTCTTTAGTTATAATGCGCTGATTGGTTTTGGTGCGGGCTTGGTTATTCCCTTTTTCAATATTTTCCTTACTCAACGGCTGAAAGCTCCGACCTTCATAGTTGGTGTTGTTATGTCCGTTTCCCAAGTGGGAATGGCCTTAGCTGGTCTTTTGGCACCGTTCTTGATATTGAAGTTGGGAAAGGTGAATTCTGTTGTGTACTCTCAGTTCCTTTCCATACCTTTTTTAATAATGATTGCACTTCCGCAATCGTTGTGGGTAGTTATTCTATCCTTCCTGCTTCGTAATGCTTTGATGAATATGAGTAATCCGATTAGCTCGAGCTTCACGATGGAAATTACTCCTGCTGAACAGCGAGCGACTGTTGCCAGTCTCATTGGAATGTCGCAGAATCTTAGTCGAGCAGCAAGTGCTACCATCGGAGGATGGTTAATGGAAAAAACGAATTATAGTGTCCCATACTTTATTACAGCAATACTTTATCTTTTGGCCAGCATCTATTATAAAAGAGCTTTTACCCCTCGAGAGCAGGAATTTAGTTGGCGAGAATAGAATAGGCGATACTATCAGACAATAGAAAGGATTGATTCTGATGAAATACGTTCGTTTTATCAATCGTGAAGGCGAGATCGGATATGGTTTTATTGAAGGGGAGAAGGTGCATTGCCTTGACAAGACATTCCTTGATTCCAGCTGTAAACCAACTGATACTCTTATGCCCTTGGAGGAGCTTACCTTACTTGCCCCAGTAGCACCGAGCAAAGTAGTTTGCGTCGGACTTAATTATGCCTTGCACATTCAAGAAATGAAACATGAGTTACCGGAAGATCCTGTTATTTTCATGAAGCCTACAACCTCTGTTATAGGTCCGGATGCGCAGATTATTTACCCGAAAATAAGTCAGCGTGTAGATTATGAGGCTGAACTTGCCGTAATTATCGGAAAAACGCTTAAAGATGCATCCGAGGATGAAGCGGTAAAGGGAATCTTTGGATATACTTGTGCTAATGACGTAACGGCCAGAGATTTGCAAAAGAAAGATGGTCAATGGACCCGTGGGAAATCCTTCGACACGTTTTGCCCTATCGGCCCATGGATCGTACCCGATATCGATGCGAGCCAGTTAGATGTGCAACTAGTACTTAATGGCGAGGTTAAACAGTCTTCCAATACACGTTATTTTATGAGTTCAATTCCCAAACTTGTGAGTTTCATCTCTCAGGTCATGACGCTGTATCCTGGGGATGTCGTTTTGACGGGGACTCCAGAAGGAGTTGGTCCGATGCAACCAGGGGATGAGGTTATCGTTAGGATTCAATCGATTGGAGAATTACGCAATACCTTAAAATAAAGGATGGCATACATGGGGGTACACGTATGATTCGCATTGGACATAACCCGAATACAAATATGTTACCGATGTTCTATTTTTTGCCAAGAGAGCATCCTTTACTGGAGTCCGTCACCGCTGAACCCACAGGGCATAATGCTATGTTAGCGGATGGACGGATAGATATGGCTCCAATCAGTGCATTTTCGTTTGGCGAGCATTGGAGAGATTATGCCATCTTACCAAACCTTTCAGTCTCGACAAGAGGACGAGTAGGGTCCATTCTGTTATTTTCGAAAGTTCCTCTGACGGAATTAAATAGATTGACAGTTGCCTTGACGGATACCTCAGCGACTTCTGTAAATCTGACAAAGATTTTGCTTCATCGTTACTACGGAGTAGCCCCCCGTTATCTGACCATGTCATCCGACCTTCAGGGGATGTTTGCTAAGGCAGATGCAGCCCTCCTGATCGCAGATGCTGCGATACATGCATCTCTTCAACATCCCGATTGCTATATCTATGATCTGGGCGATGAATGGTTTCAGCATACGGGTTGCTCCATGACTTATGCAGTTTGGGCTTTTCCAAAACAGCTCATCACTGAACGAGAGCAAGAACTGCAAATTGTCTATCGTTTGCTTCTTGAAGCTAAATCTAAAGCTCTAGCTAACATGGATGAACTTCTCCAAACGTGTCAAACTATGCTTGGGGGATCGCTGGATTTCTGGAGGGATTATTTTAATCAATTCAGGTATGGTTTAGATTCCACACTGAGAGCGGGTTTGCAAAAATACTTAGATTTGTGTTTTGAGCAGAAGCTGTTGCCGAGTCGTCCTGTTCTCGAGTTTTGGCCTAAGGAGTGAGGTATGGGATATTGGGTGTACCTTGCGCGTTGTGGTGATAATACAATCTATACGGGTGCAACGACGGATCTCATACGGAGAGAGCGGGAACATAACAGTGGTTTTTCAGGGGGCCGCGGGGCAAAATATACAGCCTCACATCGTCCGGTGACTTTAGTACAAGCATGGGAAGTGCTCTCTTGGAGCGATGCTCTTCGTTTAGAACATGCTATAAAAAGATGCTCACGAAGGGAAAAGGATCTATTAATTGAGCAAGCTGATCAAATTTATCCCCTAGCAGAGCGGCGTGAGTTAGCCTTCCTGATCTCGGAGGTTTCTCAAGATTTATTTAAGGGTACTAATAATTAAAGTACTGAATCCTTTAAGGTATAAGGATTCTTAGGAAGGAACAATATATGTTGAAAATTGCGTTGGTCGCCCATGACGAGAAAAAGGCTGAGATGATTGAATTCACCAAAACCCATAAAAACCTATTGTCCCAATGCCAATTAACAGCCACTGGAACAACAGGCAAGCTGATTAGTCAACATACCGGATTGCCGGTTACTGCGCTTTTGTCGGGCCCAATAGGGGGAGATCAACAGATTGGAGGCCTGGTCGCTACACAACAGTTAGATATGATTATTTTCCTGCGTGATCCTTTAACCGCCCAGGCCCATGAACCAGATATCGCTGCCTTATTACGTGTCTGTGATGTCCACAATATTCCGTTAGCAACAAATCGGAAAAGCGCGGAAATCTTAATCGCTTATATCAAACTATGCTTGGAGAGGGGAGAAAACTAATGCCAATCGTACAAGTTGAGTTATTGGAAGGTCGTACCATCGAACAGAAGAGGGCCCTCGTGGAGAAAGTTACTCAAGCTATCATGGATTCTGTCGGTGCGCCTGCAGAAAATGTAACCGTCATCATTCGTGACATGCCCAAGGAAAACTTGGGTAAGGCCGGAAGACTTGAGTGTGACAAATAGTTGTGTGCTTGATAAAGGCAATAAACAAAGCGCGAAGAGTAACCCCTCTTCGCGCTTTGTTTTATACATCATAGGTACTTCCACCTAAAAATTCTCTTAGAATTGAGTTAAAGGGAAGAGTTGAAATGTCCATAGCGTGGAAAAATGATAGCAGGGTTAAGAGATGAAGTGCTACTTTATAATGGGGACATTCAGGAGTAATGGAAATCAATAAATGTTCGGCATAGGAGCGGAGCGCATTGAGTTCATATAGGAGGCTGGAGTTGAACATTACATCCGCTTCTTCTTGATAGGGAAAGATGTTGCTATTTTCTCCTCGCCGAACACTCTCCCATTGAGCTAATGTTTTTTCAGGGGCGGTCCCTCGAAATTGATTATCTCTTACCATTCGACGGATGAGCCGAACATCTGTGGTCGAGACTCGATTATAGTCATCGATGTTGAGTTGAAAAAGGGCACTAACATAAATCTTGAACATTTGGTTTCGATCAAGTGAAGGCACCAAACAAGGATTGAGAGCATGAATTCCTTCAACAACAAGGATTTCATCCGGACATAAGT
>JAJYAS010000188.1 GCA_021779415.1 Bacillota bacterium | reverse complement strand
TCCTTTGTGTCTAAATCAAGTAGCACCCCGTCTGTAAAGGTTCCGGTTCCGCCAGTATCAATCCCCAATACTAAGGACATAAACTGTCACTCCATTTCTAACCCATTCACGACTTTAGGACATATCACTCCCGCAATTCTAAAAAATGTAAATATTTGCATTTTTCCAATGGATCTGTGATGTTTCTCAAAAATTCCTTACTCAAATACTCTTAATACTAAAATGTATAGAAAATATGGATGGCTTAGACCCACGTCAAGTACAGCTTGTATCGCTGTCTACTACATGAGCCACCAATGCCATTGTCGAGGGTCGCGGTTGCCGAGTTGGCTTAATTTTGATTGGGCATGAGTCGATCGGTAACCTCCCAGCTCAACTAGTTTTTGAGGTTAAGGGTGGACATAATATACAGGGGGTACCCGTTATTGACCTAGATATTGAGGCTACCAGGAGAGCAGTTAAAGAAATGCGGGGGCAAGTCGACACAGTGGCGGTTTCCGGTTATCTGAGCATACGGAATCCGGACCATGAACAGAATGCTCAAAGAATAATCCAAGGGCTATGGGATGTGACTGTCGTATGTGCTTACCAACTCACTACAGCTCTCGGTTTTCCCGAGCGCACAGTGACAGCCTGCCTGAATGCCAGACTATTGCCAATCATTGCCGAACTTCTAGCAGCGGTCAAAGCAGTTCTAATAGATAGGTAATCAAGTACCTTTGATGGTCGTCAAAGGGGATGGGTCACTAATGAGTGAAGAGATGACTCGGGTAAAGCCCATTGAGACTATACTTTCAGGACCTGCGGCAAGTATTGTTGGGGCAATATTCTTAACAGGTGCTGAATCAGACATAGCTTTAGATATGGGTGGAACGGCGACAGACATTGCTATCCTAGAGAAAGGCCGTCCCTGAATGAACCGTGAAGGTTGGTGGCTGGAAAATCCGGGTAGAAGCCGCTGAAATTAGCACTTTTTGCCTGGGTGGAGACAGTTACATCCAAGTTTCCAAGGATCGAAAACTAATTATCGTACAGAAAAGGGTCTGGCCTTTATCAGTCATAGCAAACAGGTTTCCTATTCTGGTTGAAGAGGGTTGATCCGGATCGAGAAATAGTAGATGTACAGCCGGATGATTGTTTCATGTAAGTCAAGAAACCGGTTAAGGGAGACAGGTGGAATAACACAGAATGGGAAATAATCAAAGCGCTTGAGGAAAGTGCTCATAATATTATTACCCTAGCCGAAATAGTTGGACGGGATTCTAACCTCTTGTCCTTAAAAGGCTTAGAGCAGGCTCAAATCATTGGTAGGGTTTCTTTTACTCCCACCGATTTACTGCATGTTATTGGTACTTTTACTGACTATAATATTTCAGCTGCTCAGGAAGGAGCCCGGATCCAAGCGCGTAGACTGCGAGTGGAACCTGACAAAGTTGCGACGAAGGTGTTGAATGAGATTCGTGCTACTTTTAGTATGAATATTTTGCAAAGCTATGTCTACAGGGTGGGCCTGAAAATAAATTTAGGCACAGAGCTGCTGTCGCATTTCTCTTAAACGCTCTACTCAATGGAGGTAGCAATCACGGATTCAAGTCCGAGATCTATCTTGATTCTCCAATTGTGGCTTTAGGGGCCCCAGTTTCGGGCTATCTCTCGGCAGTTGGTATGGCATTGCATACCCCTGTCTTGATACCAACACATGCGGAAGTGGTAATGCTCTTAGGGCTGCTTCCGCTCAAGTTGCCGAAATTATTCGCATCTTGGAAGAGGCCGAAAAGTATGCTTTGGACAAGGCTAAAGATGTTGCCATTAAAAATGCTTTTCGTGCGAGAGTGGTTAATCCGGAAGTATTGGTTGAGAAAGAGCAGGTATTTAGCCATACGGCTAGGTCTGGGAACGATGTGTTTATAGAGACGTGCATTGAGGTAACGGCTATGGGTCGTCCTGGTCGAGAGGAATAAGTATGAAGACAAAAGTTTTGGCATGTTATACATTGGCTGATGAAAATAAAAAGATTCTTCCACCCGAAATAGAATTGGAATTGTACCCTATGCACTACATCGCTAACCATAGAGACTTCAATTAGAACTTCAACAACGCATCGATGCTGATACAGAACATGATACTCTGCTTTTTGGCTACGGACTTTGTTCTTACGGTGTAGTAAATCTCCATTCTGAATGCCATACTTTGGTTATTGCCAGAGTGCACGATTGCATAAGTGTTTTAATGGGCGCGCGGGAGATTTACGACAAGGAGTTCGAAAAATGTCCAGGTACAATTTATTTGAGCAAGGGCTGGATTGACCAAGGTGCTGATCCTTTAGCAGAGTTTAAACTTTACGCAGAATCTTATGGTGAAGAAAATTCCCAATGGATGATAGATACGCAATACAGTAAATATCAACGGGTAGTCTATCTTAATACCGGAGTGGGAAATAGCGAAGAACTCGCGATGTATTCAAGGGAAGTCGCCAAGTATATTAAGTTAGCTTATCAAGAGCAACAAGGTTCTTTGCGATTTTCAGAAAAGCTTATGCTTATTCGTGGTGATTGGGATGAGGAATTTGTAGTTACCTTCCCTAGAAGGATGGTTATACAGCGCAGTTTTCTTTGATTGAGTCTCCTGTGGACGCTAGCATTCCATTTACTTTTGGCCAAAAGGGCCTTTTTTTTATGCAAAGAGAAACCAATCGCTTGAAATATTGTTGGAGGTATCTTGACAATAGCGTTCGCGATAACGCTCGTTGGCGATTTCCTCATTGATTATTGACAATTACATGTGTTAATCTTATCATAGAACTCCTTCTTTTAAGAATGGTTAGTTAAATAAAGTTAAATCAAATTTTTTCCTGCTAATTAGTGGGACTACAGATAAACTACCTTGATTGGTATGAAAAATTATACCTACAAACTGAATTGCAGTATTATTTTTGTGACTATTCAGGTACTCAGTTAATCAACCACAGATTACACAGATTAACACAGATTAACACAGATTTAAACTATAAATCGCTTGTAACGAAATTGATATTCGCCAAAGTTGGTAAAAGGCCGATTTAATCCTGTAGCATTGTTGAGATAATTGATAATTATCGCTTCTTCATTGACTCCCATCTTCGCCATTTTTCTATACTTAATCCTTCTTAATCTGTGGAATCTGTGTTAATCTGTGGTTTCTCTTATCGTTCTTTTCATGTGTAATCTGTGGTTCCCCGTTCAGAATTCCCCACGGCTCTGAATAGTCACTTATTTTTTCCCGTATTTACAGCGTTTCTTCTTGTAGGTATAAAAAAATGCGGGATTTTAGGAAACTAGTATATATAGGGTGAAAAATATATACCGGAGGAAAACAATTTGGCAAGTGAAGAGAACGTAGTTAAACCCCTGACCTTATTGAGAGAGAAGGATTTTGCGCTATTAGTGATGGGACAATTTATTTCAGCCTTAGGTGATAAGCTCCATTATGTTGCTCTGGGTGTTTTGATTTATCGTCTGACAGGGAGTGCTTTAGAAGTCGGAAAGATGACTCTGGCGACGTTTTTACCTTACTTATTATTTGGTCTTATCGCTGGGGCCTATGTCGATCGGTGGGACAAAAAGCGCACAATGATCACTGCAGATATAATGAGGGCTGTTTTTGTAGGCTTAATTCCAATATTAATAGGGTATTCAATTAATCTTGTTTATTTCTTGAGCTTTCTGAGTACAACAGCGAACTTATTTTTTAGCCCAGCAAAGATGGCCGTCATTCCTGCCATTTTCACTAAAGATAAGATTCTCACGGCGACTTCTTTGGCTGAAACCGCTGAAAACATCACAGAAATCCTAGGGTACGGACTGGCAGGGGTTTTAATCATGTTTATCCCAATTCAAAGGATATTTTATCTCGATTCCTTGACATTTTTGTTCTCGGCTGTTTTGATCTCGTTGATGAGTTTTAAATTTGAAACGTCTAGTCAAGAGGAAGATCGATTAGAGGAGGAACACGAATCCCACATCGTTCGAGACATTGTAGAAGGGTTATCTTATATTTGGAGAACAAAAGTACTGGCTAATACCCTGCTTACCTACTGTTTAGTCCTCTTGATTTTTGGGGGCTTTAATCCCCTGATTTT
This sequence comes from Bacillota bacterium, assembly GCA_021779415.1. The sequence continues at coordinate 2,569 of JAJYAS010000188.1, read as the reverse complement.
TGTTTATGCCCTCGATTCGCTCAAAACATCAACGGTTGGTCTGGGAATCCTTGAGGCGAGCGCGGCCGTAGGCATCACGGTGGGGAGCCTAGCGATTAGCGTTTGGGGGAATAACATAAGTAAAGATAAACTCATACTATGGGGATATTTTATCTCCGGTTTTACGATTGCAATCTTGGGAACGTTCCCAATTTATCCCCTAGCACTTGTCGGCTTTTTCTTAACAGGAGTTTCTAACGCCATGTTTCTAATTCCAGTGCAGAGCATTTTTCAGGAAGAAACTGTAGCCCCAATGCGAGGAAGAGTTTTCAGCGCCCGTTTTGCTTTAACACGGGTAGCCTATATGGTATCCGTTGGTATACTGTCCTTTGCTGCTGTTAAAATCGGGGTGGGTAATGTCTACCAATTATCAGGATTAATATTACTTATTGGGACAATGCTGCTTTTTAGTCTTGCTTATCTAAAGACAAAGAAAGGTTCGCAGGCTGTAGGATTTTAATAAGGGAGATATTTTTTTAGGGCAATCTCCATCTTAGAACAGGATTTGCAGCAGCACTCCTGTTCTAGCTTTATTTTAAGGTAATAGTTGCTTAGAGGGGATTTGCCAGCCTTAACTTAGTGTTATCTGGCACAAGAATTGCAATAAGGGGTCTAAACAGCTATACTTAGGGCGAAGGGGGTTGTCGATTTTGCGTATTCTTTTGGTTGCCCTCAATGCGAAATATGTACATACGAATTTAGCCCTTCGCTATTTGCGAGAAGGGGTTCTTGCTGCTTACCCAGATGTTATGTTGCGGGAATTTAGCATCAACGATCATCTTGATCAAATTGCAGGGGAAATTTATGAAGCCAAGGCCGACGTCATTGGCTTTTCAAGTTATATATGGAATATAAAGGAAATAGTAGAGGTAATCAGACACCTCCACCCGGTTTGCCCGAATGTGCGTTTTGTGATTGGGGGTCCAGAAGTCTCCTTCGAGGCGGAGAAATTTCTCCTTGAACATCTTGAGGTGGATGCCCTTGTTGTCGGCGAAGGAGAAAAAACATTCTTAGAGCTCCTCCAGACCTGGCAAAACGGCGGTGATCTGGCCCAAGTTCTAGGCATTGCTTGGAACGAGAACGGCAAAACCTTTGTCAATCCGCCGCGCCAGGTGGCGCCTGATTTAAATGAGCTGCCACTTCCCTACACGGAAAATGAAGACTTTACAGGCAGACTTGTCTATGTGGAAACAACTAGAGGATGTCCGTTTAACTGTCAATATTGTCTATCCTCAACCTTACAGGGGGTGAGGTTTTTAGAGCCAGAGCGGTTTCGCTCAATGTTCCGGCTTTTACTGAAAAGCGGTGCCCGTACCATAAAGTTTGTAGATCGAACCTTTAATGCTCATAAGCGTCATGCTTTGGGGATATTGGATATCGTACGAGAAGAAAGCGTGCGCCTCCCGGATGCGCAGCGTGTTCGGGTGCATTGCGAAATGGCAGGGGACCTATTGGATGACGAATGGATGGAGTACTTCAGAACTTATCCCCAGGGTTTAATCCAATTAGAGATCGGGGTGCAATCCACGCACCAACCGACCCTAGAAATTGTTTCTCGTCGCCAAAACTTTAGTGTTTGGCAGAAATACATACCAGAAATGAAGGGTTTAGGGATACCGCTCCACCTCGACCTGATTGTCGGATTACCCGAGGAAGATTGGACAACTTTCCGAACATCGTTTAACGACGTCTACCAAGTCGAACCGGATATGCTACAACTCGGATTTTTAAAAGTACTTAAAGGGTCGGGACTTAGACTACAAAGCAAGCGTTATGGTCTCGTGTTCACTCCAGATCCGCCCTACACAATCTTAGAAACTCCAGTTTTGCAACATAGCGAAATACTTCAATTACAACGCATGGAAGATGTGCTTGATAAATATTATAATTCAGGGAAGTTTGTTCACGCCTTGCGGGAAGTTCTCAAATTGTTTCCATCCCCATTTGACTTTTATGATGCGTTTGCAGAGCTTTGGCAGCAAAGAGGTTGGTTTCAGAGGCAGTGGCACGGGAAAGCCTTATTTGATAAGTTATGGGAATTCGCCGACAGTCAAGATATTCCCTTGAGAGAGAGAATCTGCGACGCTTTGCGGTTTGATTATTACCTGTGGGAGCGCCCGAATGTCGTGCCTGACTATCTTAGACCTGAAATCGGTTTGAGTATTGAAGAAGCAGATCAGTGGAAATCCAAGCAGGAAGAGATTCGTCGAGAGGGTTATTGGCAAGAGGTGGTGCCGGAGTTCATAGAAATGGACCGACGTCAGTGGAGTCGCAACACAGCAGTAGCCTATTTCAGCTCAGATGTCTTACAGAAGGATGAACAGAAAACCCCGTGCTGGTATCTGTTCCATTATCGACAAGGGAAGGTGAAGCCCTATCGGTATGAAGGAGTATTTATTTAATCAACCTCGCTAAATTCGAAGGCAGGTCAAATGCCGGATTATGGAGTGCAGCAAAATGACGTCTCAGAGTTATCTGTCCAGAACCATGGCGTTGTGGTTCTGCATCATAGTACTAGTTATAGCTACTT
>JAJYAS010000001.1 GCA_021779415.1 Bacillota bacterium | reverse complement strand
AGGAGAATTCACATAATAAACCTCGCTAAATTCGAAGGCAGGTCAAATGCCGGATTATGGAGTGCAGCAAAATGACGTCTCAGAGTTATCTGTCCAGAACCATGGCGTTGTGGTTCTGCATCATAGTACTAGTTATAGCTACTTCGGGGTGTGCGAAACCACCTCAGACTGGACAGCCTGGTGGCCCCGCCCCAGCGGTTGTGGATGTCTGGCATTCCTTGCAGGGGGCTGAGGCAGACGCCCTGCAAGTGCAGATTCAAGCTATCATGAAGTCAAATCCTGAAGTAATCATCAAACTTAAATATGTCCCTGAGCAAAATTTTGCTGCCTTTTCCTATCAAGCGGAAGCTGGAGGGGAAGGGCCGGAGATTTTTCTTACCAGAAGGGAGATTATCCGCCAGCTCTATGAGCAGGGGTCCTTGGTTAAAGCAGTATACACGGATCAAGAGGCGTTTCCTGCTGCCTTAGCAAGCTTTCGATTTGGGGGGGTGGCGTATGCGCTACCTTGGTTGACGGATGTTCCTTTGCTTTACTTTAGAACAGATACAGCGAGTGTTCCTGCTAGCTTAGCGGATCTGTTCTCAACTAAAGGGGGGGTCTCAGTTGCTTCTGCGGACACTGCCACACTTTCGGCTTGGTGGAATGGGCAAGGTGGACGGCTCATGAATGGGGGAAGCCCAGCAATTGATGATCCCAGCAATGTTGCTTTCCTTCAACAAATCGTGACTTGGAGGAACGCCAACGTCCTTCGAATTGACCCAACGGCACTTACTGCCTTTGCGGGTGGGCAAACCCCGTATGTGATTGCAGGGGCTAGTCAAGCGAGTCTACTAACTCAGCAAAATGTTCCTTGGGGGAGCATGCAACTAGCTGACTTGGTGAGTGGACAGGGAAAACCGCTTTTAGGCATGACACTGGGAATCGCAAACTCTGAGATTAAAACGACTGAAGCGATGAAGCCCGCGATTCAAATTGTGGAAAAAGCCCTGCTTACCTCGGAAGTGGAAGGGGCGTTGCAGAAAGCTGGACGGCTTCTTCCGGCCAACATGGGGTATTATCGAAGTGCGGAGGCCCAGAAAGGCGTTTTTCCTCAGGCTAATGAGGCACTCTCTAAGGCGTTGGTTTTAGAAGGGAATGCCCCAGAGTGGAAGTTAATTCCCCTACAAGATACGGCGTGGAACAACGCTTTAACAGGTAAAGCTACTCCACAAGACGCGTTGACCAGTGGGCAAGGGCAAGCCGTTAAAATCATATCTGCCAAGGGACAGCCGTAATCTAAATTGAGGAGGGGGTGAAGAGAATGGATAATAGTGAATTAGAACTCATTGTCATCACGGGTTTATCTGGAGCTGGAAGGACTCAGGCCATGCAAAGCTTAGAAGACCAAGGGTTTTTCTGTGTCGACAATTTACCACCGACCTTTCTCGTGAAATTTGCGGACCTTTGTGCTCAGTCAAGGGGAAAGGTCTCCAAAGCAGCGATTGTCTGTGATTTGCGCGGGGGAGAATTCTTTTCCTCACTCAGTGAGGCCTTAAGTAATTTAGAGAAGGAAGGATTTCATCTTCAAGTCCTCTTTCTGGACGCTTCGGATGAAACTTTGATTCGTCGTTATAAAGAATCGCGGCGACGGCATCCGCTTTCCCCTCAAGGGCGAGTCTTAGATGGGATTCAAGCCGAACGGCAGCAACTGGAGGACTTGAGAATTAGGGCGGACACCATTATTGACACGTCGGACTTAAGCGCCCAACAACTTCGTAGCCAAGTGGCTGGGCTTTTTGGCAAAATGCAAGGTCTGGGTCAAATGGCAGTTTCAGTCATTTCCTTTGGTTTTAAATATGGAATTCCGCTGGATGCGGACCTTGTCATGGATGTGCGCTTTCTACCCAATCCGTTTTATATCCAAACATTACGCCCTCTGACCGGCGAGCACACCTTGGTTCAGGATTATGTCTTTGGAAATACGATGGCCCAAGAATTTATGGAGAAGTACTTGGCTTTATTGGAATTTATCCTTCCTAATTATGTTAAAGAAGGCAAAACCCATTTGGTTATTGGGATCGGGTGTACAGGTGGACAACATCGCTCTGTGGCCATTGCCGAACGGGTAGGGCAATTCTTAACCGAACGCCAGTATGCCGTCAGTGTTAAACATCGGGACGCGGAAAAAAATCAAAAGGGTGGGACCGCAAGATGACCTCAAAAATGAGTGAAGGGGTCTCACGCTATTTGAAATGGCTCTACCCTAATCTGAAAGTCAAACGCTGGTTTATCCTTGCTGTTTTCGGAATTTTCCTTTTTGCTACTGGTTTTGCCGTCATGAATGACGGAGTGGCTCTGGGCTATGCAGAATTACAGTTTCGGGAGATCATTTATAGGGTGACGGGCAGCACGCAATATATTGCCGTGCCGACGGGTGCCATCATTAGCTCATTGGGAATAATTGCCATTATAATAGGTTTTAAACGCATGCTGTATTCCATTATTTCGTCCGTACTCCCAGATAACGAGGGAAGAATTGTGGATGTAATTTATGCCCGCCACCATTTGCGCAGAGGGCCAAAGATTGTCGTGGTAGGCGGGGGAACGGGGCTCTCAGCTCTTCTACGTGGCCTAAAGCAGTACACTTGCAATCTTACCGCCATCGTTACAGTGTCGGATGATGGGGGTAGTTCGGGGAAATTACGTGACGAAATGGGTATTCAGCCCCCAGGAGATGTGCGAAACTGTCTAGTGGCCTTGGCCGATACAGAAGAGATAATGGATACGCTTTTCTCTTATCGTTTTGATAGCGGAGCTCTAGAGGGGCATAGTTTAGGGAACCTTCTTCTGGCAGGGCTGACTGATACCTTTGGGGATTTCCAAAAGGGGATTGAACAGATCAGTAAGGTATTTGCTATTCGTGGTCATGTGTTTCCCTCGACCTTGGAACAAGTTGTACTCATTGCAGACTTAGAAGATGGGACCCGTGTAAGGGGGGAAACATCGGTTCGGGACACCGAGGGGAAAATTCGCCGAGTATACCTAGAACCGTATGATTGCACCCCTTTGCCGGAAGCTATGCAGGCCTTGGAAGAGGCTGATCTTATTGTACTGGGCCCGGGAAGTCTCTATACGAGTGTGCTGCCCAATCTATTGGTAGAAGGTCTCCAAGCTAAAATTCGCGCAGTCAAAGCCCCTTGTGTTTATGTTTGCAATGTTATGACGGAAAAAGGCGAGACGGACAATTACCGAGTGTCGGATCACCTGAAAGCGATTCTGGATCACTGCGGTGCTGGCTTTGTAGACGCGATACTTGCCAACAAAGGGACCATCACAGCACCGATTCTGAAACGGTATGTCGAAGAAGAAGCTGTTCCAGTGGTTGCTGATCCTAAGGTGGTTGAGAAAATGGGTGCCAAGTATTTTGAAGCCAATTTAGTGCAAGAGGGGAATGTCGTTCGCCACGATTCAGATCGGCTGGCTAAGGAACTCATTCGATTGCTTTTTCGTTTAAAGCCCATGGGAGAGCGCATCGCGTTAGTCGATTCGTATTTACTCGCTCAAAAGCTCCGCAAAGATTCATAGAAAGGGGGCTGAGAAGTTGTCCTTTAGTGCTGTTACCAAAGAAGAACTTGCACGTTTAAGTGGTCAGAAACCCTGTTGTGAGTTAGCGGAATTAGCGGCTTTAGTCCGCATGGACGGCACGCTCCAAATTAGTGGTAATCAACAGTATGCTTTAAATGTGATCACGGAAAGTGCTCCTGTAGCGCGCAAGATCTTTCGCTTGGCTAGGGATGTGTTAAAGCGACCAGTGGATATTGTCGTTCGACGAAAACTTAGGCTTCGCAAAAATAACTCCTATTTAGTTAAAATTTACCCTCGTGGGCTGGAAGATTTACAAAACTTAGGCCTCGTTGATGAAGAAGGACAAATTTTTAACGGGATCGTCCCCAATCTCATTAAAAAACGCTGTGATCAAAAAGCATATTTAAGAGGAGCATTTTTGGCTGGGGGCTCGATTAATAACCCGGAAGGGACCTATCACTTGGAAATCGTCAGCAATGATGAGCAACATGCCAAAGCCTTATGTCAGTTGATTAACCGTTTTAAATTAGGGGCTAAGGTGAGCATGCGCAAACATTTATATGTGGTCTATATCAAAGAAAGTGAGCACATTGTTGAGTTTATTGGTCTTATAGGAGCGCATCACGCACTTTTAGAGTTTGAAAATGTCCGCGTGCTCAAAGATGTCCGGAATCAAGTGAATCGTCTCGTGAATTGTGAAACTGCAAATCTTGATAAAATCGTCGATGCCGCTGTGCGTCAGTTGGAAAATATTCAACTTATTGCAGAAACAATAGGACTTCAATCTTTGCCACCCACCCTTCGGGACTTGGCGGAACTTCGAATGGAATATTCGGAGGGTAGCTTAAAAGAACTTGGGGAAATGTTACGACCAAAGGTTGGGAAATCCGGCGTCAATCACCGGATGAGAAAAATTGATGAATTGGCCGAGCGAATCAGGAATCAAAAGGTGGAAAACCTAGAGTAAAGCATCTATAAACGTAAACGTCGGAGATGTGGGGGGAATAAGGTGCGGTTAGGGTATGGTTTGAGTCTAGAGCAAACTCAGAAACTAATTATGACGCCAGAATTGCGCCAAGCAATTACCATTTTACAGTTGTCCGCACTCGAACTGTCCTCGTATGTTGAGGAGCAGCTTCTGGAGAATCCTTTGTTGGAAACCCAAGAGGAAAGCACTGAACTTAAAGGGGAAGAAGAGCCTACTCCAGCAGTGGAAAGCTCACCTGATGACAAATGGGAAGTGGATTGGCAGGACTATTTCCAAGATCAGGATGAAAATCGTATTCGTCAAGAACGGGTAGTTGTCGAAGAAAAACAACGGTTTGATCCCTTTATTACGGCAGCACCTACACTTTTAGAGCACTTGCTGGAACAATTACATGTACAAAAAGTCTCTGCTTCATTAGATGTGGCAGAGTACATTGTGGGCAACTTGAATGACAAGGGCTACCTTATGTTGTCGTTGGAAGAGGTTGCCAAGGAAACTGGTGCCTCCATTGAAACGGTCGAAGAAGCATTGGCCGTCGTGCAGACGCTTGATCCTATGGGGATAGGAGCCCGAAATCTTGAGGAATGCTTAGCTTTACAGTTGCCACTCCTCACGGACTGTCCTCCAGAATTACCGGAGTTCCTGAAGCATCTAGAAGACTTGGCAGCAGGACGTCTACAACGAATTGCACATGCCCTGAAAATTTCCTTAAGTAGGGTTCAGGAACTTGCAGATCTGGTACGTCAACTGGATCCAAAACCCGGACTCCAATTTTCCGGTCCGGGAGAGGTACGTTATGTTGTTCCGGATGTCGTGATTGAAGAAATTGGAGGGGAGTACATTATCTTAGTTAATGATATTACCGTACCTCGTTTAGGAATTAACAAGGCCTACCGTGAGGCCCTAAGCCAGGAAGAAGGGACTGACACCCGAAAATTTGTAGAACAGAAATTGAACGCGGCGGCCTGGTTGATTCGCAGCATTGATCAGCGACGCCTAACGCTTTATAAAGTAGCGAATGCTATTGTGAAATGGCAAACGGAATTTCTCCGCTATGGGATTCGTCATTTGAGACCATTGACACTAAAAGATATTGCCGAGGAAATTGGAGTTCATGAATCCACTGTGAGTCGAGCTACGTCCCATAAATACGTCCAAACCCCTCGGGGTATTTTCGAGTTTAAGTTCTTCTTTGCCAATAGCAAAGGACGCGGGCATAATAACGACTCTGCTGTTACGACTGAAGGAATTAAACTAGCCTTACGGGATATCATTAATTCCGAAAATCCCAGAAGCCCATATTCTGATCAAAAGCTAGCAGATCTTCTGAAAGCTAAAGATATGGAGATTTCCAGACGTACGGTGGCCAAGTACCGCGATGAGTTGGGGATTGCGGCGACGACGGTAAGGAAACGGTATTAAAATTAATTGCCAAAGCAGAGAAATACCTGTATAATAATTATATTCTGTATTTTATACGCAATTTTCCATACTTTTGAAGTTGATATTTAAGGCTGGAGTTATAGAGAAGCCGCAAACTCATCTGTTGAATAGACAGGTTTGTTTGTGGCTTTTTTGCATATAAAGAGGTATGAGTTTTGTGGTTAAGGGGGTATAAATGAGAGTTTATGCCTAGACGAAATAGCGTCGTTCTGGCCAAAGGGAGTTGGGAAACATAGGCATTGTTGGAACTATGGTTACATTTCTAGGTGGACTGGGTCTCTTCATGTATGGGGTTCAAACAACGTCAGAGGAGTTGCAGAAATTTGCGGCTCATAGGCTGAAGGAAATTCTTCAATCTATAACTAAAAAGAAGTTTATGGCGATTTTATTAGGGATGGTCATGACTGTTGCCTTTCAAAGTAGTGCAGCGACAACGGTTTTAGTGGTGGAGTTCGTTAACGCAGGGATGATGAACCTTGGGCAAGCGCTTGGCATTGTTTTGGGTTCGGCAGTAGGAACGTCGATCTCCATCCAACTCATCGCTTTTCAAATCCTTGATGTCGCGTTGGGCGCAATATTTATTGGGTTTGTGCTTTATTTTTCAGGAAGAAAGCAGTGGAAACACTTCGGGCATTCTTTGATTGGTTTTGGCTTAATCTTTGTCGGGATGTCTAATATGTCCACTGCTTCTGCTCCGCTACGGAACATACCTGAAGTCTATACCTTCTTGTCTCACTTGGGAACACAGCCCTTTTTAGCGATCCTTGTAGGATTGATTTTTACCGCTGTGCTCCAGAGCAGTACAGCAGTGTTCGCCATAATGATGTCACTTGCTGGGCAAAACCTCTTAGGCCTAGTTGCTATCGTCCCGCTCGTCCTGGGTGCTCATATTGGAGGAACTGTGACGACCCTACTAACAAGTCTCACGGCCCAAAAGATGGATGCTAAGCGTGCGGCAATAGCGAATACGGGCTACAAAGTTGTTGCGGCAGTTTTGGTGTTTCCCTTTCTAACCCAATGGGCTCGTCTTGTTCAGTGGACAACGAGTGATTTGCAGCGACAGGTTGCCAATGCCCATTTACTGTTTGCAGTTTTCATGGTCATTTTGTTTTTCCCCTTTAATAACGTTATTGCCAGGGGTCTAAACCGTTTAATTCCAGATCGACCTGGCAAAGATACTCCCTTGAAATTCAGAGTGATCGATGAAGTTTCCTTAGAGGTTCCAGCCGTAGCGCTTAAACAAGTTCATGAGGAGATCCGCGCTTTGGGGGAGTTTATTTCAAACAAGATGCTACAGCGAATTCCGGAAGCTCTATTATCAAATAGCGATGATTTGGCTGAAGAAGTGGTTAAGGCGGAAGAGGAGGTGGACTGGTATTATCGTCATACAATGCGTTTCTTGGCAGTCTTATCACAAAAAGGATTAACAGATGAGCAGGCAGAAGAGAGCATGAACGTCCAGTTTATCGTCAAAGAGTTAGAACATATTGGGGATGCAATTATGGCTATGGTTCAATTGACGAAGAAATTGCATCGTGATGATTTAAATGTTCCCGCAGAGAACTGGAGACACCTAGACGATTTATATCGACAAGTAACAGATCATTTTGTGACGGTACTGAAATCCTTAATCCAGTGGGATTCACAAACTGCAGCAGAAGTTATTCGTGAACATCCAGAGACAACTCGCATACAACGAGATTTGCAATTCGACTTTCTCGCTCAAAGCCCTCAGCAAAGCGAGCTAGAAAATCATTTACGGACCGAGGAAAAATTTCGCTATACTATGTTGGACTTAATCAACTTATTATATCGAGTGGATGAACACACGGTTAATATTGCCAAGGTGGTCATGGGAATAGTGTAGAAATGGAGGAGCATTAGGGACAGGAAGGGAGACCTATTGGCGGTCACTAATCCGATTTGCCAGGGTAAAAGACGCCCGACAATACGTTATTGGAGAGAGTTGTTAAGCAAGTTGGATAGTGTTTAAATGAATCAGGCAATGCAGGCATAATTATTCTAAATGACTGGGGTAAAAACGAGAGTTTAGTGATATGATAAAAAAGCTGAATTATTTAAACTTTGACACAATATACAAACAATAGATATAGTTATTTAAAGGAGAGATTATATGAAGATTTTGGGTCATCGGGGAGCAGCAGGTACATCCCCAGAAAATACGTTGCTCTCCTTTGCAAGAGGCCTTGAATTAGGGGTGGATGGCTTTGAGTTTGATGTACAACTGTCGCGAGATGGAGAAGTCGTCATCTGCCATGACGAACGTGTCGACCGGACGAGTGACGGCAGCGGTTGGGTGAAAGACTTTACGCTTCCAGAACTTAAGAAACTAAATTTTGGAGTCCAGTTCAATAAGTACGCTCCTATTCCGACGTTAGTGGAGTTGCTGGAAATGTTGAAGGGAAAGTCGTTACTCCTCAATGTAGAGATTAAAACTGGCCTGATTGCATACCCGGGCATCGTCGACAAAGTGGCTCAGTTACTGGAGGAGTATCGCGTAACTCCCCCGAGTATAATTTCCTCCTTTGAGCATCAAACGATTGTGGAAGTAATCGAGAACTACCCTCATCTAAAAACAGGCTTGCTTTATGACTGTGGGTTAATCTCACCTTGGCTTTATGCTCAGAATTTAGGAGCACACCATCTGCATCCGCACTTTGCCTTTGTAACCCCAGAATTAGTACGCGAAAGTCATTCGCGGGGAATTGGAGTACATACTTGGACCGTGGATGAACCCTGGGAGATGGAACGTGCTGCGATTTCTGGTGTAGATATTGTGATTACAAATTATCCAGAACGCTTTATCTAGATATAGCGCCATATTTAGAGCAATTGTTCAGGTGGGCAATCAATGTAGTAGAGGAGGTGGGGTGGCTTTCTCAGTTAACTCTGTGAAAGATTGAACAAATTCGTATTAGTTTGGTAGATTATTTTAAGAGGAGGAACGATCATGTTAAAGAGAACCAGGAAACCCCTTGCGTTCGCTATGATTGGCGCATTCTTAATGAGTAGTCTTTTGACAGGATGCGGAACGACACCGACGGCAGAGCCCAGTAAAGAGGCTAAGCAAACCAGTGAATTAACCGGACAAGCCCTAAAAGACGCAGTGAAAAAGGAAGGAAAGGTTGTTTCCTACGGTATGCCTGATGCTTGGGCAAACCTAGGCGAGATTTGGGGCAATTTCACTAAAAGCAATGAGATTACTCACTCAGACACCGATATGACGAGTGCCGAAGAAATTGCTAAGTTCGACGCAGAGAAAGGCAGTCCCGTCGCCGATATTGGGGATGTAGGCATTACCTTTGGTAATGTTGCGATAGCGCGTGATGTTGTTCAAGCACACAAGGGGCCGACTTGGAGTGAGGTCCCGGATTGGGCCAAAGATAAAGATGGTCGTTGGACAGGGGAGTATGTTGGTACGATCGCCTTTTTAGTGAACACCAAATTGGTTAAAGAGGTTCCCCACAGCTGGGCAGATCTACTGAAACCCGAATACAAAGGCGCAGTTGTAACCGGGGATGTTTTAAAAGCTGCCCAATCGCAAGCTGCAATTTTGGCCGCCTCGTTTGCTAATGGCGGAGACGAAAACAACTTAACTCCTGGGATTGAATACTTCAAGAAGCTGGCCAAGGCCGGTAATCTCAAACCCAGTGATAATATTTTCAGCGTTTTCCAAAAGGGTGAAGTTCCTGTGGGGATTTTGTGGGACTTCAACGCGCTTGGTTACCGGTCTCGCTTAACAGATAAAGAAAATTACCAGGTCGTTATTCCCAGTGATGGTACAGTGGCAAGCGCCTATGTCTCGATCATTAATAAATACGCTCCCCACCCTAATGCGGCTAAAGCCTTCCAGGACTATCTCTTAAGTGACGAAGGTCAAGTTCTCTTAGCTAAAGGGTTTGCTCGCCCAATTCGGGACAAAGTTCAAATCCCTGCGGATATTGCCAAAACGATGGTACCCAAAGAACAATACGCTTCAGCCAAACCAATTAAGGATTTCGCGGCTTGGGAAAAGAACATGAAAACGATCCCCGATCTGTGGAGAAATAATGTTATAGTTTCGCAATAATACTCTCTCTGCTTTGAACTTTGGAGAAAGCCTGACGAGACCGGGATAACGAGGGACTCTATTAAGTCAGGCTTCCCCTGGTCTAATACTGTTTCAAAGTCGTCGGCGACGAGGAGGCCCAAATAAAATGAAAAATAACACAGTGACTCGGCTCGGCCATGAGTTGCGGCGAGGTGGAATCCTTTGGATTCCCTTTATTCCTTTGATCATCTTCGCCTTAGCCTTCGAAATCCTACCTATGGGTTATATTATTTACAGCAGTGTACATACCGTGACAGGAATTAGCCTGCAAAGTTATTCCCAAATTTTCCAAAGCAAATATTATGTAGTTTCCTTGAGAAACAGTTTATTGGTATCTGTGGCTGTGGGTATTATTGGCTTAATTATTGGTACATTTGGTGCTTTAGCCTTGCGTTCGCTAGGGGAAGCCTGGCGTGAAAAACTGTTGACATTGGTCAATATGACCTCGAATTTTTCCGGTGTACCTCTGGCATTTGCGTATATCGTTCTTTTGGGAGTCAATGGACTTGTAACGGTCTTGGTAAAGGAAAAGATGGGATTGGACTTGTACGGCATGGGATTTAGCCTCTTTAGCTGGACAGGGATCGTCTTAGTTTATATTTATTTTAGTGTTCCTTTGGCGTTTATGCTGATGTACCCTGCAGTCTATGCTCTTAGGCAGGATATTCAGGAAGCAGCTCAAATCTTAGGGGCCAGCCGGATTCACTTCTGGCGTAAGATCGGTTTGCCCATCTTGCTGCCTTCCATGCTGGGCAGTTTCACGTTGCTTTTTGCCAATTCCCTAGGGGCTTATGCCACGGCTTACGCCTTGACAAACTCGAACAACAGCTTAGTTTCCATTACAATCGCGAATCTAGTCACAGGGGATATTTTCCCGGATCCTTCTCTGGCCAGTGCTTTAGCAGTCATTATGGCTGGCTTTTTAGTAGCGTCCATTGTCATAAATGAGAGGCTCAAGAAAAACGGCGGAGGGGTGGGGCAATGAAACGAGGGATTGTTTCAAAACTAATTTTGGTGCTTATCTTTGTGTATCTATTTTTCCCCATCGTGGCGACTCTTCTATTCTCTGTAGCGACAAGGTGGAGTACGACCATCTTGCCTGAGGGGTATACTTTGTCCTATTACCAGCAACTTTTTAGCAGCCCAGAGTTCATGCAGGCGCTATTGAGGACCGTCTATGTGAGCTTCGCGACCATTATTCTGTCGATTTTGATCATTATTCCATCGATGTACTTAGCTATTGTTTATTACCCGCGTTTGGAGAAACTCTTTGAGATTCTGTCAATTTTGCCGTTTGCTATGCCTGGAGTTATCTTGGCCATAGGTATGATTCAGATGTACTCCCAAGGTCCATTGCGCATTACCAATACTCCTTGGATTCTAATCGGTTCCTATTTCGTGTTAATCTTACCGTTTATGTATCAGGCAACAAAAAATAGTTTTCGGACGATTAATGTCAAGTCTCTGACGGAAGCTGCGCTGATGTTGGGGTGCGGTAAGCTGGAGACGTTTGTTAAAATTATTTTCCCCAATGTGTTAAGAGGAGTTGTTTCGGCAGCCTTGATTTCAGTTTCAGTGCTTTTTGGAGAATTTGTCTTAGCTAATTTATTGGTTGGAGATAACTATGAGACCATTCAGATTTACTTATATAAATTGCAGAAAGTTGACGGTCACATGGCCAATGCCTTAGTGGCTTCGTATTTTTTGGTCATTTTGTTGATGTCCTTGCTCTTGATCTGGTTGGCCTTTCGAAGGGAAATGAAGCATAACAGAGTCCATAACGGGGGACAGAGGTAAGAAACTAGAGGTCAGAAGACGTAATATAAGTTGGGGCGTTCAGAAAACTTTTGGTATTATAATCAGGTGGGAATGAGTATAGGGTGTGGGGGTATGATGCGTGAGCTATGTTCAGGTCGTCAACATTGATAAGAGCTTTCAGGACCGTCAAGTTTTGAAAGGAATCGAACTAGAGATTAAAAAGGGAGAATTTGTTACCTTATTAGGTCCTAGTGGGTGCGGGAAAACCACGCTCCTAAGAATTATCGCGGGCTTAGAACGAGGAGACGGTGGGAAGGTTATTGTTAACGGAAGGGAAATTATAGAAGGACAAAGTAAAAAGGAACAAAACATCGGCATGGTCTTTCAATCGTACGCCCTTTTCCCAAACATGACGGCTTATGAAAATATTGCGTTTGGGCTTAAAATAAAGAAGGTACCTTCTCAGGAGATCCGAAAACAGGTCGAAGAGGTTATGGATATTCTTAGTATTTCGGGCAAAGAAAACAACTATCCGCACCAGATGTCGGGAGGACAACAGCAAAGAGTTGCTTTAGCGCGTGCTCTTGTCGTCAAACCAGACCTCCTTCTATTAGATGAACCATTGAGTGCTGTCGATGCGAAGGTAAGGGAGAGCGCCAGAATCTTGATTCGTGATGTGCAAAAGAAAATGGGAATAACAACGATTTTTGTGACTCACGACCAACTTGAAGCTCTAGTTATGTCCGACCGAATCGTGGTTATTAACGGCGGAGAAGTTATGCAATATGGAACTCCGGAACAAATATATCACAAGCCTGCGAATAAGTTTGTGGCTCAATTTATTGGGACCTATAACTTTGTTCCTGGCGCTTTGGTTGGGTTTGCGGATAAAGATGTCGAGGTATGTATCCGGCCAGAGCATATTTTGTTAGTTAACAAAGATCAATTGGCCCAGGTAGGAGAAACCGATATCGTTAAACTGCAGGGAACTTTGGAGAATTTCTATATTCTGGGCAACACAGCTAGGGCTGAGGTGGTCGTACAGGGCAAGACGATTGTGGTTGATCATCTTAACAGATTTGAAGGGTCTAAATTTGCCTTGAAAGAAGAGGTAGGACTCGTGATCGAAAGAAAGGTATGCACTATCCTCGGTCGCTAAAGAGAACGATCCAAGCAAGTGTAAGAATTGGAAGGATTAATTTGATACATAGAATTGCTTTCAAAGACGCTTTAAGAGAGAGCGGGATTGTCCCAGCCGTGAAACATCTGGAAGATCTGGCTGAAGTATTGAACATACCCTGGGTTTCTGTTGTTATTTTAATCGGTGGGGATATTAATGACTTAGAGGGAGTCTCAAAAGTCCGCAGCCGATACCCCGAGAAATATCTACTGGCTCATGTGGATTTGATCGAAGGGGTCGGTAAGGATGAGGCCGGAATGCGTTACTTGAAACGTCTGGGATTGGAAGGGATTGTCTCCGTAAAATGGCAGCTTTTACGCTATGCCAAAGAAAATAAGATGTTAACCGTTCAGCGCTTGTTTCTAGTGGACTCGGAAGCGATTCGTACGGGGTTAAAAATTATCAAGAAGCTGACACCGGATGCCATTGAAATCTTACCAGCGACTGTACCGAGATTCGCCATTGATGAGTTCCGTAAGGTTACAGATCTTAGTATCTTGGGGGGAGGGCTACTCCGTACTGAGGAGGATGTGCGCACGGCACTTAATAACGGTTTGACGGCTGTGACGGCAAGTCGGAGAAACTTGTGGAAGTTGCGTTTGACGTAGAGAGTGCTCAGGTGTATAATTTTTGTAGGAATAATTACAAGTAAATTTGATAAAATGGCTGAGAGAAGAAGAGAAGCCACTGGAGGAAGCGTTAAATACGGTTCCACCAGTGGCTTTTTTGTATAGTTATTTTGGGAGGGGTAATATTGACGCAGTATCAAGTTGTGATTGTTGGAGGCGGTGCGACTGGCGTAGGCATTTTGCGAGATTTGAGTATGCGGGGGATTTCAGCGTTACTGCTGGAACAAGGGGACTTGGCACACGGAACAAGCTCGCGTTTTCACGGCTTATTACACAGTGGCGCGCGATATGCTGTTAAAGACCCCGTGTCTGCCTCAGAATGTATCGAGGAGAACATCATCCTTAAACGTATAGCATTTCACTGCATCTCCGACACGGGAGGGTGGTTTGTGCAAATGCCGGAGGATGATCCGTCCTATGTTAAACAATGGTTTGAGGGCTGTGGTCAGGCTGGTATACCTGTACGTGAAATATCTCCTTCTGAGGCCTATAAGAAGGAACCGTTAATGTGTAAAACGGTTGAGCGTGTCTTCGAAGTGCCTGATGCGACTGTGGATGGGTTCAAGCTTGTGTGGGCCAATGCGAAATCGGCGAGACGTTATGGAGGGGACTATAAAACCTATCATCAAGTGGAACGTCTCATCCTAGAGGATAAGCGGATTATCGGTGTGGCCACTAAGAACCTTTTAAACGGAGAAGAGTTAATCGTAAATTGTGAAATTGTGGTCAATGCTGCCGGGGCGTGGGCTTCTCAGATTGCTGGCTCAATTGGCATTCCAATTGATGTTATTTGTGATAAGGGTACCCTTCTTGCCTTTAATCAGCGGCTATTTCAACGTGTCGTTAATCGGTTGCATCCGTCTGGTGACGGGGATATTTTTGTTCCGCACGAAACGATTACAATCTTGGGCACCACCTCCGAAATCGTAGCTTCACCGCAAGAAAACTTACCAAATGAGGAAGAGGTCAAGAAGCTATTGGCCTTGGGTGAGATTATGCTCCCGGAGCTATCGAGACATCGAGTCATACGGGCTTTTGCAGGAGTGAGACCACTCCACAGGGAGGACAGTGAAATTCCGGGAGCAGTTGAAGAAGGGCGAGAAGTCAGTCGGACGTTTGCCTTGATTGACCATGAGATTCAAGATGGGGTCCAAGGATTCGTGAGTATTGTGGGAGGAAAGTTTACCACGTATCGTTTGATGGCTGAGAAAGTTGCAGATTGGGTGGCCAAAAAGCTTGGAAATACGGCTCCTTGCCGCACGGCAAAGGAAAATTTAGTTCCGGAGATTCCAGAAACGATTCGAGAACAAGCACTTCGACTTTTGCCGTGTGCTGCAGCCGAGAAAATGCTTGAACGGCTCGGCGAGGATGCTGAGAATGTTTTGGCTGAGATTCAGAGTGATCCTCGAAAGGGGCAAATGCTCTGTGAATGTGAAATGGTGAGTGTCGCTGAGGTGGAGAAAGTGGCTGCAGATGAAGACACCCATCATTTGGCAGATATTCGGCGCAAGACACGCTTAGGGATGGGGACCTGCCAAGGGGCCTTCTGTACCTATCGAGCCTTGCCGTTGCTATGGCAGGAAAAAGGAAAATATGATCCCATTAAGGACGAGTTAAAGCGTTTTATTAATCAACGCTGGAAAGGAATTCGCCCAGTGCTTTGGGGTCAACAATTGCGTGAAACGGAGTTAACACGTGCCATTTATGCCAGTATCCTTGAAGAGAACGAAAATTCGGGTGAGTGAGGAGGGATTCCTATGTGGGATGGAATTATAGTGGGAGGAGGCCTTGCGGGGCTCTTGGCAGGAGTTCGAGCTTCCGAAAGGGGCAAACGGATTTTGATCATTTCTGAAGGGGTAGGGAGTTTGACCTACAGTTCAGGGGTGATGGATTTCGGTGAAGTCGGTCGGTTAGCGGGGCAGGGAAAACATCCCTATGCTTTACTCGGAGAAACGACTGTTCAAGCGGGTGCTAATTATTTTCAGACGCTTTTCCCAGATTACGAGGGAAAATGGGGGGAGAGTCAACAAGTGCTTACGCCGCTTGGCTCCCTGAGAAGAGCTGGAATGGTACCCAAGGGGTTAAACTCTGAAGCTCTTCGGGATGCCCAACGAATTGTGCTTATGGCCCCGGAGGGAATGAAAGATTTTTTCCCAGAGGTGATCAAAGCCAATCTAGAGAGGGCCTTTCCACAAGGGAGTGTGGAGATGTATCCTTTCCGCCTCGAAGCGTTTGAGTCTTGGCGGGCCAATGGAAAGTCAGTAACGGGAATGGATTATGCGAAGTATTGGCGATCTGATGCGGGAATTGCTGTACTAAAAGATTTGCTGAATAGCTTACAGAAGGACTCGGAAAATCAGAGGATGAACGTTGTTTTTCCTGGGCTCGCAACCGGATTCTCACATTCTTTAAAGAATGTCTTATCTCAAGCTCCTTTTCCTGTGATTGAGATGACCGCTTTTCCACCCTCTGCTAGTGGACAGATCCTATACGAGACTTTAAAACAGAAATTTCGAGAGTTAGGTGGAGAGCTACTCGTGGGGACGGGGGTTAAGCGGGTTGAGCTTCGGGGAAGGTTGTGCCATAAAGTTGTAGTACAGAGTAAAGGTCGAGACACGGAATTTTCTGCTCACGCCTTTGTTCTGGCGACGGGTGGGATTTTTGGTGGTGGAATTGAAGTGACCCCTGATTCGAGAAAGGAAACAGTGTTCGGGCTTCCCTTATTTGTACCTTCAGAATGGACGTGTCCGGAATTTTTGGGAGAGCAACCCTATGCACGGATGGGGATTGAAGTCGACTGTGAACTCCGGCCGATCGAGTCTCAAAGCCAAGCAGCAATCCTAGAGAACGTTCGGGTGGTCGGACGAATGCTCGCGCACTGGGATCCGTGGGTGGAACACTGTGGTGGAGGAGTTTCGCTCGCCACGGGATGGTTTGCTGGAGAAAAGATATAGAGAGGATGCAAGTGAGATGGGTTTTAAACAGGACAGGGTCAAGAACTTAGATGCCTGTATTAAG
This sequence comes from Bacillota bacterium, assembly GCA_021779415.1. The sequence continues at coordinate 10,732 of JAJYAS010000001.1, read as the reverse complement.
TGCAGTGCTTGTACCGCCCAATGCCCAGTTGCCGCAGTGTATCCCCTTTTTCCAGGACCGAAAAGTGTTGGACCAGATGCGGAACGGTTTCGACTTGAAGGCTTAGAGATGGATATGGGTTGTTTAAACTATTGCTCGAATTGTAAAACTTGCGAAGTCACTTGTCCGTCCGGTGTAAACATTACCGAGATGATTTTGCGGGCGCGCGAAAAGGCCCAACAAACCGGGCAAAAAGACGGAAAAACAATTCAGCACCAGGTTCGGGATCTCATCTTAGGTCGAGCGGAATATCTAGGGAAGTTAGGGACGATTTGGCCCGGCATGACGAATGCAGTGCTAGGAATACCGCTGATGCGCGGTGTAATGGAACGGACACTGGGTATTGGTCGTCAAGCCCCACTACCCGCCTATAAGCCGAAGTTTAAAGGCCCGACGAGGCGGCTAGGACAGAAGACAGTGGTCTATTTCCCCGGCTGTTTCGTATCTTATAATGACGCTTTGACAGGTCAGGCCGTGGTAAAAGTCTTGGAACTCAATGGATATGACGTGATCGTTCCTCAGTTTCATTGTTGTGGAGTTCCTCTACAAGCCAACGGGCATTTCCGTGAGGGACGGGATAACATGAGAAAGAACCTGGCTCTAATGGATCCATATTTACAGGCAAATATGCCTGTCATTACCTCTTGTACGAGTTGTGGATTAGCATTAAAAGAGGAATATCCGAAAGAGGAGGTCTTGGCATCGGGGGCGAAACGGATCGGTCGTCAGACCTATGACTTGTTTGAATTTCTCTGGGAACTTCATGAGCGAGGAGAACTGCGGGAAGAGTTTCAGGCGGTCGCAGTGTCGCTGGGGTATCATGCCCCCTGCCATCTAAAGGCGCAAGGCATCGGAACACCTTCTGTACGCTTATTGCGCTTAATTCCAGGGGTTAAGGTGAATGACTTGGATGCGGGTTGCTGCGGACTGTCTGGGAGCTTTGGTTTTAAACAGGAGAAGTACGATTTAGCTATGCAAATTGGAACCCCGCTGTTTAGCCGGGTTCGGCGCGGTGTGACGGAGGGGAAATTTGAAGCCATGACAACCGAATGTGGAGGATGTCAGGTACAAATTCAGCATGGTTCTGGGGTTAAAACTGAGCATCCTGTCTGGGTACTCATGCAAGCCTACGGTTTAGAGTTGAACCAAAGAAGAGAGACGAAGGATAGTTAACATGGACGATAAATGGGGAATAAAATAGAGTAATTTTATCAGCACGTTGAGAGTGGACTTTGGCAGAAATTTAAAGAAAAGAGGTGTGCTGTATGAGCACGTTTCGTACATCAGGGTATGACAAAGTCTTGTTGAATTTACGCGCTATGGCGGTGGAGTTGGCGGAGGCGTTACAAGATCATCTGAGTGCAGCCATCGAAGCATTGGAAAAGGGCCATACGATTCAGGATTGGGAAGAACGGGATGATGTCATTGATCAGATGCGGGATTGCATTGTGAAACGTAGCTTTGATATCATGAGTCTTCAACAACTTCGCAGCCAAGATTTGCGTTGGATTTTAGGTTTTCAGCGTATAGCACAAGAGCTCGAGCGGGTCGCAGACTATGCCTGCGACCTTGCTGAACTTAGCGAGCTTAAGCCGGAAGGAAACTGGTCGGTGGATATCCTGCAGATGGCAAAGCAACTGACCACCATGACGGATTACACTGTGGCCATTTTAAAAGGAGACAAAAAAATAACACTGGATTTAGCGGATCAAGATGATGTTTTGGATAAGGCGTACGCTAGCTTTAAGGATGCCTTAGTAAAAGGGAGTCAAGAAAAATGTCATGACGGCCAATTGGGGTTAAGCTTAGTAGTCGCTAGGACGATCGAGCGCATGGGGGACCACATTGTGAATGTTGCAGAGACGCTCCTTTACGTCCAAACGGGTAGTCGGCGAGTAGCAAGAGCAGAAGGCTAATGCTTTTGACATTGAGCTATTTTTCGTCGAAGTAACCAAATGGTTTCATTGAGTGCCTAGGTCATGTACAATTAAAAAGGGAGGACGCACTATGAAAAAATACGTTTTGGCCCTTGACCAAGGTACCACCAGTTGCCGTGCCATCCTTTTTGATAAGGAAAGCACAATTGTAGGAGTGACACAAAAGGAGTTTAGTCAAATCTATCCTAAAACTGGTTGGGTTGAGCATGATGCTGAGGAAATTTGGAGCACACAATATGGAGTCATTACAGAGCTCATTGCGAAAACAGGCGTTAAAGTCGATGAAATTGCATCCATTGGGATTACAAATCAGCGTGAAACGACGGTGGTCTGGGATAAAACTACAGGTAAACCTGTGTACAATGCAATCGTGTGGCAGTGTCGACGAACAACAGCCATTTGCAACGATTTAAAGGCTAAGGGATATGAAGATATGGTTCGAGAAAAAACAGGCCTCGTGGTTGACGCCTATTTTTCTGGAACGAAGGTAAAATGGATTTTAGATAATGTTGAAGGAGCCCGTGCCAAAGCAGAGAAGGGTGAGCTTCTGTTTGGAACCATGGATACCTGGCTAATCTGGAAACTTACCGGCGGAAAGTTACATGTCACGGATTTTTCGAATGCCTCCCGAACCATGATGTTTAACATTCGTGAATTGCATTGGGATAAAGAATTGTTGACAATGCTTCACGTACCCCAAGGAATGTTGCCTGAGGTACATAATTCTAGCGAAGTCTATGGTAACACAGATGCAAGGGTATTCTTAGGATTTGAGATTCCTATCGCTGGTGTGGCCGGTGACCAACAAGCAGCTTTGTTCGGCCAAGCCTGCTATGAGCCAGGGGATGCCAAAAATACTTATGGCACAGGTTGCTTTATGCTCATGAATACAGGAAGTAAAATTCACACTTCGAAACATGGGTTGTTGACTACGATCGCCTGGGGGATTGATGGCAAGGTCGAATACGCATTGGAGGGAAGTATCTTTATTGCAGGTGCAGCGATTCAGTGGTTGCGCGACGGTCTAAAAATAATTGATGAGGCACCTGATTCCGAGTATTTTGCTAAAAAGGTTAAAGATACGGGTGGAGTTTATTTTGTACCGGCATTTGTTGGCTTAGGTGCTCCTTATTGGGATATGCGCGCTAGGGGAGGTATTTTTGGCCTGACTCGGGGAACAACAAAATACCATATTATTCGTGCGGCGTTAGATTCCCTGGCTTATCAAACCAAAGATGTCCTAGATTCCATGGAGGCCGATTCTGGCATTTCTTTAAAGTCACTTAGAGTGGACGGTGGTGCGGTCGCCAATAATCTATTGATGCAGTTTCAGGCCGATCTCTTAGGGGTTCAGGTGGAACGTCCAAAGGTGATTGAAACTACGGCCCTAGGGGTAGCTTTTTTGGCCGGTTTAGCGGTGGGCTTCTGGAAAGACCAGGCGGAAATTCATTCAAGTTGGAGAGTGGATCGTTGTTTTAAGCCGGAAATGCCGGAGGAACGGAAGTCAGAACTTTACCGCGGTTGGCTAAAAGCCGTTGAGCGCAGTAAAGATTGGGAAGATTAAGCATTGCGTTAGGCAATATGGACTCTTCCTTGTCGATTATTCGTTTTTATATTATGAAGTATTCGGAGCATTTTCTGATAATAAAATGTTCATATAAACAGATATACTAGCAGGAATATCATGATTAGCACAGAATAGTATGTGTATATAAACATTTCCTTGCTGATGAAGAGGAGATTGATAGAGTTACATCCTTCATGGGCAGGAAACGGCTTCTTAAATGGAGAAGTAGGAAGAGTTTGGTTAATTATGGTTTAGAGGAGTAAGACAGTTCATTCTACGGTATACTAAAGAAAATTTTCGGGAAAATAACATCAATACTGGGCACCCTTTGAGGTAAAATGAAAGGGGAATTTTGCATGAACAAAAAAAGCATTAAAGAGGTAGAAGTACGAGGAAAACGCGTGCTTGTTCGAGTGGATTTTAATGTACCATTGGATGAACAACGGCACATTACCGATGACACTCGGATAAGGGCTGCCCTTCCCACGATTGAGTACCTCGTGCAAGAGGGGGCTCGCGTGATTTTGGCTTCGCACCTCGGTCGTCCCAAAGGGCAAGTCAATCCGAAATATTCCTTAGCACCAGTGTCCAAACACCTAGGTGATCTGTTGGGACAAACTGTACCCTTGGCAGGAGATTGCGTAGGGGACCCAGCGATGGAAGCGGTTAGCACGTTGCAGGATGGACAAGTTCTATTATTGGAAAATCTCCGTTTTCATGCGGAAGAAGAGAAAAACGATCCCACTTTTGCCCGAGACTTAGCTTCGCTCGCTGAGCTGTTTGTCAATGACGCCTTCGGAACCGCACATCGTGCTCATGCCTCAACAGAAGGGGTAACGCACTATATCCCTGCGGTAGCTGGTTTGCTAATGCAAAAAGAAGTGGAATTTATGGGCAATGCTTTGGAACGACCGGAACGTCCCTTTGTGGCCATTATTGGTGGAGCCAAAGTGAGCGATAAGATTGGCGTGATTGAAAACCTCTTAGAAAAGGTCGACGTTTTGATCATCGGGGGCGGGATGGCGAATACCTTCCTAAAAGCTCAAGGGTTTAAGGTGGGGAAATCCCTCCTTGAAGAGGAAAAGGTAGAATTGGCCAAGCAACTCATCGAAAAGGCCAAGGAAAAAGGGGTTGCACTAGAACTCCCAATTGATGTGGTGGTAGCCCAAGCCTTTGAAGCAAATGCTCCTCACCGTACGGTCAGTGTTTCCGAAATTCAGGAGGACGAAATGGCCTTAGATATAGGGTCAGCAACTGCCGAGAGGTTCGCGGCGCGCCTTGCGACAGCCCGGACTGTGATTTGGAACGGTCCGATGGGTGTTTTTGAAATGGATGCCTTTGCCAAAGGAACCGAGCGGGTTGCTCAGGCGGTTGCTGCCTGTGGAGGAATCACGATTGTAGGCGGCGGGGATTCCGTGGCAGCAGTGGAGAAAATGAAGGTTGCAGATCGAATGACTCATATTTCCACAGGGGGCGGTGCCTCACTAGAGTTTCTAGAAGGAAAAGTTCTACCGGGTGTAGCGGCACTTGAGGATAAGTAAATCGTGGTTCGAATAGAATTTTCCACGGCGAAAAGAGTTAACTCTAAAAGATAACAAATCTAAGCAGAGAAACGGAGGAATTATAAGTTGGCTAAGAGGCGGAATGTCATTGCAGGTAACTGGAAGATGTTTAAAACCACCAGCGAAGCGGTGGACTATGCTGGAAAATTTTTAGAAGAAGTTCGGGATGTCACAGAACTGGACATTGTTCTCTGTGCTCCCTTTACCTCTCTGTATCCCTTAAAGAATGAATTGGAGGAAAGTATTGTGCACTTGGGTGCGCAAAATATGGCTTCGGCAGACCAAGGTGCCTATACTGGTGAAATCTCGGCCCAGATGCTTCTTGATGTCGCTTGTACATATGTCATACTCGGCCATTCAGAGCGGCGGGAACTGTTCGGAGAAACGGATGAAGAAATCGCGAAAAAGGTCCAAAAAGCATTGTCCTCTGGCTTAAAGCCCATGTTATGTGTCGGGGAAAATCTTGACGTTCGTACCGAGGGAAAAGCTGCTGAGCGGGTTAGTTTACAGGTTTCCCGTGCACTCACTGGTTTGTCGATTGAGGACTTAAGCCGGGTCATTATTGCTTATGAACCGATTTGGGCTATTGGAACTGGGAAAACGGCATCCAGTAAAGATGCTCAAGAAATGTGCGCCTCTATCCGGGCCACTTTGTCAGGTCTGATGGGATCAGCCGCGGAGCAAGTGCCTATTCTCTATGGCGGAAGTGTCAAGGCTGAAAACATTGCCGAGCTTATGGCCGAGCCCGATATTGACGGTGCCTTGGTCGGAGGGGCAAGCCTTGATCCCCTGAGTTTTGCCAAGCTTGTCCATAATGCCGCTTCCGTTTAAAGGAACACGACTAGGAAACACTATGAGGTGAATGACAATGACAGAAACAAAACCACTTCTCCTCATGATTCTGGATGGGTGGGGTCACCGTGTTGAAGCAGAAGGAAACGCCATCGCTCAGGCGAAAATACCCGTTTTTCAGCGTCTAGAAAACACATACCCCCACACTACCCTCCAGGCCTCTGGAGAAGCGGTGGGATTACCACACGGACAAATGGGGAATTCTGAAGTAGGACATCTGAACATGGGGGCCGGAAGGGTGGTCTACCAGGAGTTAACTCGTATCTTTAAAGCGATTAAGGATGGGACAATATTTGAGAATCCCGTTCTACTCGAAGCTATGAATCAGGCCCAGCAACATAACAAAGCCTTCCACATGATGGGGTTGCTTTCCAACGGGGGAGTCCATTCTCATATTGAGCACTTATTTGCTCTGCTGGAGATGGCCAAAAGACAGGGCTTAGAGAAGGTGTTTATCCACGTCCTACTCGATGGCCGTGACGTCTTGCCACAAAGTGCTAAAGAATATATTGCTCAGCTGGAAGCAAAGATCAAGGAACTAGGGATGGGACAAATTGCTTCAGTGAGCGGACGTTATTACGTCATGGACAGGGATAAACGCTGGGAACGTCTCGAAAAAGGTTACCAAGCTTTAATCGCGAAAGGGGAGTTGAAGTTCGCACCAAGTGCCTCGGCAGCAGTGGAGAGTTCATACGATGTGCGGGTGACGGATGAATTCGTGCCCCCAACCGTGATTATTGATGATGAAGGAAAGCCAGTGGGGGGGATACAAGAGGGAGATAGCGTGCTCTTCTTTAACTTTCGTTCCGACCGGGCGAGGGAAATCACCCATGCCTTCGTTGACGAGGAATTTCCAGGCTTTGAACGACCCAATCGCCCTCATGTCCACTTCGTATGTATGACTGAATATGAGGACACAATTCCTGCACCTGTGGCCTTTCCTCAGCAGAATTTAGACAATACCTTAGGGGAAGTGCTTGCTGATCACGGGTTAAGGCAGTTAAGAATTGCTGAAACTGAGAAATATGCCCATGTGACGTTCTTTTTTAACGGTGGCCTCGAAGAACCATTTCCTCTTGAGGAACGAATACTAATCCCTTCACCAAAAGTCGCGACCTATAACCTTCAGCCGGAGATGAGCGCTCCAGCCTTAACCCAAACCCTCTTAGAACAGCTGCGGAAAAAGACCCATGATGTAATTATTCTCAACTTTGCTAATCCGGATATGGTTGGACATACTGGGGTTTTCGATGCAACCGTTCAAGCGGTGGAAGCGGTGGATCGATGCTTGGGAGAGATTTATGAGGAATTGCAAAGGCTGAAAGGGACTCTCATCGTAACTGCGGATCATGGGAACGCGGAAATGAAAGTGGATCCGAAAACCGAGTTGCCGCTGACTGCCCACTCTACAAATTCCGTGCCGTTCCTATTGATTGATGATCGGTTTATTGGGCAAACTCTACGTGAGGGGGGCGCACTGTGCGATGTTGCGCCTACTTTGCTGAAACTGCTCCAGATCCCAACACCCAAGGAAATGACAGGAAAATCGTTATTGGATACGTAAAGTCTCCAGACTAGGTGTTTAACAAAAAAAGGGGGAAATGTTAATGAGTTTGATTACAGATGTTTATGCACGCGAGATTTTGGATTCCCGGGGAAATCCAACGGTAGAGGTAGATGTTGTCCTAGAAGATGGGACTATTGGCCGTGCGGCCGTTCCTTCTGGTGCTTCTACTGGGGCTTTTGAGGCCGTTGAACTGCGGGACGAGGATAAGACTCGTTATATGGGTAAAGGGGTACTCAAGGCAGTTGAGAATGTCAACTTGCTGATTGCCCCTGAAGTAGAGGGACTCAATCCCTTCGACCAACCGGGCTTAGATCGCTTGTTGATTGAACTTGATGCCACGGAAAACAAAGGGAAACTGGGAGCTAACGCCATCTTAGGAGTGTCTTTGGCGACAGCAAAAGCAGCTGCAGAAGCACTGGGCTTACCTCTCTATCAGTATTTAGGAGGGGTGAATGCCAAAGAACTTCCGGTGCCCATGATGAATATTTTAAACGGTGGCAAACATGCGGATAACAACGTGGATATTCAGGAGTTTATGATTATGCCGGTCGGAGCGTCGAGCTTTGCCGAGGGTTTGCGCATGGGGACTGAAGTGTACCATAGTCTAAAAGGCGTGCTTAAAGAAAAATCTCTGGCGACTTCCATTGGGGATGAAGGTGGTTTCGCGCCCAGTTTAGAATCCAACCAAGATGCCTTGCTTTGCATTGTTGATGCGATCGAAAGAGCGGGCTACATTCCAGGAGAACAAGTGGCCTTGGCCATTGATGTGGCAGCCACAGAACTTTATGAAAAGGGAGTCTATAACCTAGCAGGGGAAGGGCTCACCAAGACCTCAGACGAGATGATTGATTACTATGAAGGGCTGATCGAACGATTTCCAATCGTTTCTATCGAGGATGGGCTGGATGAAGAAGATTGGGAAGGCTGGCGCAAATTGACAGAGCGCTTGGGAGACCGCGTTCAGCTCGTCGGAGATGATTTATTTGTGACGAATCCAGGGCGCTTGGCCCGGGGGATTAAGGGCAAAAATGCGAACTCAATTCTTATCAAGTTGAACCAAATTGGGACCTTAACTGAAACTTTAGATGCCATTGAAATGGCAAAAAGGGCTGGTTTTACAGCCGTTGTATCTCATCGTTCCGGAGAGACAGAAGATGTTACTTTAGCGCATTTGGCTGTTGCAGTTAATGCTGGCATGATCAAAACGGGGGCACCCGCACGGACAGAACGGGTTGCCAAGTATAATGAACTACTCCGAATTGAAGAGGAGCTTGGAGAGAGCGCAATCTATCGCGGTAGAAAAGCACTAGCCCGATAATAATGGATATTAAATGGAACGCACGACGAATTTAATTAGATTGGTTAAGGTCTATGTCTATAGAACAGGATTGCATCTCCTGTTCTTTTCTTTTGACTGGGCGAAATCCAAAGATGAGTAGACAGGAGAAAGTATGTAGAGATTAGGTTCTCGTTGAGTTTTAATGTTGCTTGTGCTAGAATAGGTGGTAAAGGTTAACATTGGAGGGCGAATTAATTTGAAAATTGCTTTAGTAATTCTTTTGAGCCTTAGCTCACTAGGACTCATCTCAGCTGTATTACTCCAGTCTGGAAGGAGTGCCGGATTATCGGGAGCCATTACAGGAGCAGGTGAGGCGTTCTTTGGTAAAAAGAAAGGGATGGATGAGTTGTTCGCCAAAGCCACGGCCGTCTTGGCAGGGGTCTTTTTGCTGAGTTCCTTGGGCTTGGCAATGCTTAAGTAATCAAGAAAGTCTAGGGCTTTTAGATATGCTCCATTCTTTGCATATAAAGTCGAATCTAGGGGCACTTCATACGAGGTGCCCCTTAAATTTTACAGAGAACGTCCTATAATCCCCTGACAAAGTTGGAGACAAAAAGGGAGATGGAGTTGAATGGAACCAAAAAGGCGCTTAATAGAGCCCTTTTATTTCCCGGGAAATCGTGTTGGATGTTTGTTAATTCATGGGTTTTCAGGATCTCCTTCAGAAATGCGTTTATTAGGCGAACGGTTATCCGAGTTTGGGTGGACGGTTCTTGGGATAAGGCTATTAGGGCATGGAACGACTCCAGAACAGATGGCGAAAACTCGTTGGGAAGACTGGGCCAAAGATGCAGAAGCTGGAGTAAAGGAACTGAGAAAGTCTTGCCATACTGTGGTCGGAATTGGGCTTTCCATGGGGGGATTGTTAGTGCTTCATTTGGCAACTCTTGGCTTAATTGATGGCATCATTACAATGAATGCGCCTATGGTACTTGCTGACCGAAGGACCCGTTATGTCCAACTCATCAGGCCTTTTGCGACGTTTGTAAATAAACCGGCTCTGAGTAGTTCTGCCAATAAATCAGAAGGGATAGCAACATCAACTTCTGATAAGAAGGTTGAGCGCTTTGTCTATGAACGGGTTCCAGTGGATGGTTTGATTTCCCTAAACAGGGCGATTCGTAACGTGCGCCGTAAGCTTAATCAAATTAAGAGTCCTGTCTTGTTGATGCAGAGCACAAAAGATCTGACAGTAAATCCCGTTAGCGTTCAAATTATTATGAAAAAAATTCAGAAGGTAAAGCCCGTCGTGCTCCATTGGGAGAAATCAGGGCATATCCTAACGCTTGGGCCTGAGAGAGAAGACGTTGTTCTGAAAGTCGATGAATTTTTGCGCGCGTTTGATAGCTGAGACTTAGAATTAATAGGGGTTAAACATAAGACGACATTGGTAAATAGAAAAGGAGATGATTAGATATGATGACAAGGGAAGAAGCTTATATCGAATTGACAAAAAATGTTGAGAATAAAAACTTGTTAAAACATATGTATTCAACGGAAGCAGTACTCATCCGCCTAGCCAAGCATTTTGATCAAAATCCAGATCTATGGGGGCTAGCAGGCCTGTTACATGATATTGATTATGAGGAAACGAAAGAACAGCCCTTTGTCCATTCCCTTAAGGGGGCAGAAATGCTAGAACGTATGGGTTTCCCGGAAGAGCTGGTCTATGCGGTCAAAGTCCACAACGAACGGCATGGTTTACCGCGCATCTCTCTATTAGATAAGGCGCTTTATGCGACCGATCCAATGACGGGTCTCATTGTGGCAGGTGCATTGATTCGGCCTGATAAGAAGTTGTCAGGGGTTGATGTTCCGTTCCTTCGGAAAAAGTTCGATTCAAAGTCATTTGCCAAGGGAGAGATCGGA
>JAJYAS010000187.1 GCA_021779415.1 Bacillota bacterium | reverse complement strand
TGCCCATTCGAGCAGACTATGTCGGCAAGAACCTTCCCACGTCAAGTCGAGAAATTGTAGCTGTGCGTTTGCAGGAAGTCGATGGGGATGAGGATGTACTCTTACTGGAACGGGAAGATAATAATCCAAGTTAAATAATACAAAAGAACTATGAACTAAATGAGACTTTACCCTTTAAATGCTATCCAGAGAGATAGTCAAGGGGCGGGTGGATATAGGTTTAAAGCCTATTTTAACTCCTCTCCCTCTTGGGACGAGGATTTTTTTAATGTTTAAAGAGTATTCAGAATGGGACTGGGGACATATTTGCATACTTAGAGATAATAAGAGTGAAAGAAGTTAGGAAGTGTTACGATGAAGTGGCAGCGTAAAGATATTCTTGCGATAGAAGATATGAGCGTAGAGGAAATTCGTCAGATTCTGCATACTGCGAAAGTAATGAAAGAAATTTTAATGCGTCCGATAAAGAAGTTGCCTACGTTAAAAGGGAAATCCGTGGTGAATCTCTTCTATGAAGCAAGTACTCGAACACGAACCTCCTTTGAAATGGCTGGAAAGGTTTTGGGGGCCGATACAACGAGTATCGCTGTAGCCCAGAGTAGTGTGAGTAAAGGGGAAAGTTTGTATGACACCGCTAAGACGATTCAAGCGATGCGCGCTGATCTGGTGATCCTTAGGCATCCCAGTTCAGGCTCTGCAAACTTTTTGGCGAATATCCTAGATGCAGGGGTCATTAATGCCGGAGACGGTCAGCATGAACATCCAACCCAAGCCTTACTGGATATTTTCACGATGGAGGAACGTCTTGGAGACCTAGAAGGTAAAAATGTTGTTATCGTTGGGGATGTTTTGCACTCTAGGGTTGCTCGGAGCAATGCGTGGGGGCTTCAGAAACTCGGTGTGAATGTGACTTTGGTGGGTCCTCCCACTCTACTTCCAGCTGAAATGGAGGGGCTGGGTGTGAAAATGTCTCATAATCTTGACAGCGCTTTACTGGGAGCTGATGTCGTGATGGCACTTCGCCTCCAACTTGAACGGCAGAAAAGCGGACTCTTTCCGAGCCTTCGTGAGTATAGTCATCTCTACGGTTTGACGACTGACCGTCTAAAGAAAACAGGAAAGCAGAGTATTGTGTTACACCCTGGTCCGATGAACCGTGGCGTAGAAATCTCGGATGATGTGGCTGATGGTGTAGACGCTTTGATTGAGCGGCAGGTTACGAACGGTGTGGCCATTCGCATGGCTCTTATATATTTACTGATAGGAGGATCTAGCAATGTGGTGGCTTAAAGAAGTAAGGGTTATTGATCCGAGTCAAACGATTTCTGCTCCCCGCGATGTTCTAATTAAGAGTGGGAAGGTGTTAGAAATCTCTTCCTCAATGACAGAGGCTGAGGTGTTAGAAAAAGCGCAGGGCGAAGCAGTGGAAGCGATCGATGGTCAAGGAAAATTCCTTTTCCCGGGGCTAATTGATGTCCACACTCATCTGCGTGAACCGGGACAAGAGGACAAAGAGGATATTCTGAGTGGTTCGCGAGCTGCAGTGCGCGGAGGATTTACAACCATTCTGGCTATGGCGAACACGCAGCCTGTGATTGACAATCGTGGGTTAGTTGAATTTGTGCGCTTGCAGGGTGAACGTGCAGGGTATGCCCATGTATTGCCGATTGGGACGGTTACCAAAGGGATGCAGGGGAGCGAACTGGCCGAAATGGCAGATATGAAAGAGGGCGGAGCTGTAGCCTTTTCCGATGACGGTAGAAATATCCAAAATGCAGAAGTGATGCGACTCGCCTTAGAATATGCCAAACTGACGGGGCTTCCCATTATTAGTCATTGCGAGGATAAGGACTTAGCTGGAGATGGTCTCATGCGTCGCGGAGTGGCGTCAGGTCGGATGGGCTTGCGCGGAATTCCAGCTAGTGCAGAAAGCGTGATCGTGGCTCGGGATTTGTTACTGGCAGAGGAAACGGGTGGAAAACTTCATCTCGCTCATATTTCTACTACAGAGAGTGTTGACTTGATTCGCAGAGCAAAAGCCCGTGGGGTTGATGTCACGGCCGAAGTGAATCCTCACCATTTGATCTTTTGCGATGAAGAGATAAACCTTACGGATACCATACTTAAAGTGAATCCTCCTTTAGGTTCCCGAGGAGACCGAGAGGCCCTTATTGTAGGGCTTAGTGATGGGACTATTGATATGATCGCTACGGATCACGCTCCCCATACCCAGGCGGAAAAAGCTCGACCCTTTGCGGAGGCGCCGTTTGGGATTGCCAGCCTAGAGACTGCCTTGAGTGCAGTTTGGCAGCATTTGGTGTTGCCCGGACGCTTATCCCTAGATCGGGTGATCGAGGCCTGGAGCGTTTCTCCGGCACGACGGTTCGGTTTGAGCGGGGGAACTCTAAAACCCGGGGCTCCGGCAGATATGGTGCTCTTTGATCCGGATTTATCGGAAGTCGTCGACCCGGCCAAGTTGGTTTCGAAAGCGCGAAATACCCCGTTCTTGGGAAAAACCTTACAAGGCTTTCCGGTTATGGTATGGGTGGAAGGCCGTCTTGTCCAAAGAGATAGAATGGTACTATAGAATTTCGAATTGCGGAATTTGAGAGATAGAGAGGAAGTGTCGAAAGTGGCTTATCTCGTTTTTAAGGATGGGACGACCTTTGAGGGGAAAGAGTTTGGGGCGTGGGCGAAGAGTTCTAGTTTGGTGACAGAGCAGGAAGTGGTCTTCAATACGTCGATGAGCGGCTATCAGGAAATGGTGACGGATTTGTCCTATGCGGGACAGATTCTTGTCCTGACCCAACCTCAAATTGGAAATTATGGCTGGCATCATGAAGAAAATGAAGCGGATAAAACTCGTCTACAGGGACTCATTGTGCGGGAGCTTTCTGAGGGAGAGGGAAGTTTGCATGGGGAGGGATCGTTGGAGGACTATTGCCAGCAGCATGGTGTACAGGGATTAAAGGGCGTGGATACGCGGGCGTTGACAAGGTATCTGCGACAGTTTGGTACATTACCTGGCGTACTGGTTCAAACCGAGGAGGCTGGGCGGGAGTTCTGGTCCAATTTTCGGGGAAAAGACGCAACAGGAGAGAAAGGCGAACATTGGGTTTATCGCTCAACGGTCAAAGAAGCCTATGAAATACCAGGTTCAGGTCCGTTAATCGCTGTACTCGACTTTGGCGTCAAACGGAATATTATTCGTAACCTTCAGGAGAGAGGGTTCAGAATCATGGTGTTTCCAGCGGGGTCAACGGCTGAAGAAATTCTAAGGCAACGACCCAGCGGAGTGGTTTTAAGTAATGGTCCGGGAGATCCTAGTGAACTGCCAGAAGTTGTAGCCACGGTGCGTAGGTTGTATGATCAGTTGCCAGTCTTGGGGATTTGCTTAGGTCATCAACTGTTGGCCCTGGCTGCAGGTGGGGCGACTTATAAGCTTTCTTACGGGCATCGCGGGGGTAATCATCCGGTCATCGATTTGCGTTCAGGCAAAGCGACCATGACGTCTCAAAACCATGGGTACGCGGTAAACGAAGATTCTTTAAAAGGTTCAGGTTTTGAAGTGACCTTGCGTAATCTTAATGATGGAACCGTAGAAGGAATGGAGCATCAGTCCTTCCCGATCCTATCTGTACAATTTCATCCAGAAGGGGCTCCGGGACCTGAGGAAAACGCTGAAGTTTTTGATCGCTTTAAGGAAATCGTAGAGCGTGGTCTAGCTAGAAAGGGGAGAAGATAGGAATGCCCAAGAAGGAGTGGAAAAAAGTTCTGGTGATCGGATCAGGCCCCATCGTGATTGGGCAGGCAGCTGAGTTTGACTATGCAGGCACACAGGCCTGCAGGGCTCTGCGCGAAGAAGGGGTAGAAGTCATCCTCGTCAATTCCAATCCCGCAACGATTATGACGGATCGAGAAACGGCGGACCGAGTCTATATCGAACCGTTGACAGTTGAATCTGTGGAACGAATTATTGAGCGAGAAAGGCCCGATGGCTTGATCCCTACGATGGGAGGGCAAACCGGCCTGAACTTAGCGTATCAGCTTGCCAAACGAGGGGTTTTGGAGCGCTGTGAGGTCACTTTGATGGGAACTTCCTTGAAAAGCATTGATCAGGCGGAAGATCGAGAAAGTTTTCGGACCTTGATGCAGGAGCTAGGTGAACCCATTCCTGAAAGCAAGATTGTAGCCGAGGTCGAAGAGGCACTCGCCTTCGCCCAAGAAACGGGATACCCCCTTATTGTACGACCAGCCTTTACCCTGGGAGGTACGGGGGGAGGGATTGTGCGAAATGCTGAGGAACTGGCGATGGTCGCAGCAAGTGGTTTGCAGGCTAGCCTCATTGGTCAGATCTTAGTAGAGCGCAGTGTGGCCGGTTGGAAAGAAGTTGAGTTTGAAGTCTTACGTGATGGAATCGGAAACTGCATTACAATTTGTCACATGGAAAACATGGACCCTGTCGGAATTCATACCGGAGACAGTATTGTTGTTGCGCCCTGTCAGACCTTGACGGATAGGGAGGTTCAGATGTTGCGCAGCTCTTCTCGAAGGATCGTGAATGGCCTCGGAATCGAAGGGGGCTGCAATGTCCAGTTTGCACTTCACCCTTCGCGCATGGAATACGTGGTGATTGAGGTCAACCCCCGTCTCAGTCGTTCTAGCGCTCTCGCTTCAAAGGCCACAGGATACCCGATTGCTAAAGTGGCTGCCAAAATAGCCTTGGGTTACGCGCTGACTGAACTTAAGAATGCTGTCACCGGGAAAACATCGGCTTGTTTTGAACCAGCTTTGGATTATGTTGTGGTCAAAATTCCGCGCTGGCCTTTTGATAAATTCACGGAAGCAGACCGGCGTTTGGGTACTCAGATGAAGGCCACGGGCGAAGTGATGGGCATCGGTCGGAACTTGGAAACCGCTCTCCTCAAAGCCGTCCGTTCTCTCGACATCAAGGTGTACGGAGTCCGCTTGAAGGAACTCGAGGGACTATCGGATGCTGAGCTTAAAAACGCTTACCTTAAGCCGGATGATCGACAGCTCTTCGTTTTGGCAGAAGCGCTGAGGCGTGGCTGGACGGTGGATTCGCTGGCAGAGGAGACAGGCTGGAATCGGTATTTCTTGGTGATACTCAACCGCTTGGTGGAGAACATAGCCTTGTTAGAAAAGGCACCGTGGGATCAAGAAATGTTGCTTCGGGCTAAACGGCTCGGATTCGCAGATTTGGAAATAGCGGTTCTCTGGAAGAGTACGGAAGATGACGTCTGCCGGTTCAGAATTCAGCAAGGTCTGCGACCAGTTTTCAAAATGGTTGATACCTGTGCCGGAGAGTTTGAGGCCACAACTCCCTATTTTTATTCGAGTTACGATGTTGAAGACGAAGGAGAGGTTCATAAGCGGCCCAAAGTGGTCGTCTTAGGATCAGGCCCGATTAGGATTGGCCAAGGGATTGAATTTGACTATTGTTCTGTGCATGCGGTGCTGGCCCTGCGCAAGGCCGGGTATGAAAGTATTATTATTAATAACAATCCAGAGACAGTCTCCACGGACTTTGACACCGCTGATCGGCTATATTTCGAGCCCTTAACCCTAGAGGATGTCTCGGCGATTCTGGACAAAGAACAGCCTGACGGTGTGGTAGTTCAGTTCGGAGGACAGACCGCGATCGGCTTGGCTAGTGGGCTAGCGGGGCGTGGATATCGTATTTTAGGCACGTCTGTGGAGGACATAGATCGAGCGGAGGAGCGGGGAACGTTTGACCGCGTGCTGCAAGAACTCGGGGCCAAACGGCCACGTGGCGGTGGGGCTACAAACATGGAGCAAGTGCAACGTGTGGCCCAAGAGATCGGATTTCCCTTGGTGGTTCGCCCTTCTTATGTGTTGGGTGGGCGAGCCATGGACATAGTCTATGAAGAAAAGGAATTAGAAACCGTTGTTAAGCGAGCTCTGTTGGCCTCCTCGGACCAGGAGATTTGGATGGATCAATATCTGCTGGGGACAGAGGTTGAGGTGGATGCAATCTCAGACGGGGAAAATGTCTTCATCCCTGGTATCATGGAGCATTTGGAACGGGCAGGCGTGCACTCGGGGGATTCTATTGCGGTCTATCCGCCTCAAACGTTGGACTCGAGTATGCAAGAGCGTATAATTGCTTTGACAGAATCCTTAGCAAGGTCTTTAAAGATTAAAGGTCTGTTGAACATTCAATATGTAATTTATCAGAAAGATCTTTTTGTTCTCGAAGTCAACCCTCGCTCAAGTCGCACTGTTCCTTTTCTGAGTAAAGTCACAGGGGTTCCAATTATCGACTGGGCAACTCAAGTGATCTTGGGGAGGACATGGGAAGAGATTAAGATTCCACGTGGCCTCTGGCCGACGGGGGATCGGGTGGCCGTCAAAGCTCCCGTGTTCTCTTTTTCCAAGCTTCAACGGGTCGAACCCTCTTTGGGTCCAGAGATGAAATCCACCGGCGAAGTGATGGGGATGGATCGGACCTACGAAAAGGCTCTTTATAAAGCGCTTCAAGGAGCGGGTCTCTCCTTTACAACGTATGGTTCAGTGTTTGTGACCTTGGCAGATCGTGATAAAGCGGAAGGGGCTGCCCTCGCCCGGCGTTTCGCTGAACTCGGATTTCGCATCCTAGCGACAGAGGGTACGACGAGCTATTTAAAAGGCCAAGGATTAAGAGTGGAAAAAATTGCTAAATTGCATGATGGCTCGAACGAAATTATTGACGGAATTCGGAAA
>JAJYAS010000186.1 GCA_021779415.1 Bacillota bacterium | reverse complement strand
ACCTTATATGCATCATATTCCAGTTGCTTAAACATTGTCAAGGGCACTCATCTGCAAAACTTTAAGATCTATTCAGTAAATTCACTGGCTAATTGGTTCCCTAACTCTTTTCGCTTTATCACTTTAAGGGCTCTAATATACCAGTTATTGGAGTTAAATCCTGCCAAGTTGGTTTGCTGAAATATATGGAGTTGAGGGATTGGATTTAAAGAAATCATAGATTCATAGAGAACTCATGTTTTGTCTTGTTTAACGCTTCTCATCTTAGACGGATGTTAGGGTTGATTTATATATAACATATATTTCAAATAGATGTAATTAATGGGCAGGATAATTCTCCCTTTTGTCGAAGATATGAGTTGAAAGGGAGGGGTATATATGTATTGCGATCTATTAAATAAGGACGTTCAAATTGAGGTGTGGAAAGAATTCAGAGACGAAAAGGATAAGGATACTATTTTAAAAACAGTGTATAAGTGCAGCGCATGTTACGTAGAAATTCCCGGTACTGGTGGAAGGAAAATGTTTGAATACTGTGAAAAAATAAGTGACGAAAAATGTTTATTGAAATCTGATCAATATAAATATTATTAAGAGCCGAAAGGCTCTTTTTTAGCAGGTGGTGTTGTAACTTTTGGAAAGATAGAAAAGTGAGGTCTTATAAATAAAGGGAAATTGGAAAATTGGTCGCGGATCATTCGCAGAAGGGGGAAGGGTGTAACGGTTGGTAAAGAAGCTCTGGGGTAGTTGTTGACCGTGAACCATTCCACCTTGGTTCATTCCTCCATAACCCATTCCGCACATAAAAAAGTTGCAGGCACAACACCTGAAGGAAACCTTAATATTGGCTGGAAATGTTTAACAATTCACTTGCTATCCATCCCATACAGAGCGTGTAAGAACGACCTTTGAAGAGGCCGGGATTGATATAACGGCCTATGAAACGGCCTTGATGGACGCAGATAAAGTCCACGCCGAGTTTGCAAAGGCGCGGTCAAGAACTTCCAAGCAGTGAGTGCAGCAGCAGAGGAGTTTAGTAAAAATCTAGCCGAATCCTATGGCATAGATATCAAGAGGCCATACAAGGCATGATGGCTAAGGAGTATACGAACTCGCATGTTGGGCTTTGACCCGACCTAAGCGATGGCAGCAAAGATCATCGTATGACGTTTTAGAAGACTTGCAAGTAAGCATGACAAGTTAAGAGTAATTCAACTAAAGAGCAATGCAGGGAAAGAAAATGCATTATATTTAGGGTTAATCGCCTCAAATGGAGAATTTCTAGTAGGAATTGACGCAGATTCTTATCTCGATCCATATGCACTGAATTATATGATTCGCATTTTACTACTCCGAATTATGGAGAAAGAGTTGGATCTGTTATTTGGATACTATTTTAGGATATGTGGAATATATTCTTACAATAATAAAATATTGCAAAAGAGAAAACGGGGAGGGATATGTTTGAACGGAGGTTTACTACCGGGAGATTTCGTGAGAGAGTCACTGGAATTACACCTCTTCTTTGGGCGGATCATGAAAGAACATTCGATATTTCTAGAGGCCGGGTTTGTCACAAAGGATGCATCATATGCGCAACAAGCAGACCAATTTAAGTGCCTATTTACCAATGTATTACAAGAGGCAATACTCCTGGCAAACGGGGTTGTGAGTGGAGAAGCATTCAATTCGGGAGAATGGATAACTGATAAGACTCTTCGGGCAGAACAAGTTACCCAAGAACTATCCGGTATTCCTATCGAAACGGTTATGACTACAGAAGTAAGTAGACTGACCCCCGATGCAGGGGTTAATCAGGCGCAACTGGAGGCTCAGGTTAGTATCTTAAATCAAAAAGCTATTGGGCTAATCAATGCTTTAATTCAATTTAAGAGCAACGTGTTGGATGGAATGCTCCAATGTAGGTTGTTCACGTTTAACTTTCCTCTATTAATAATACATATTCGTAGAGAAGCGATTTTTTACATACAACATTTAGAACGTTTACAAAGGCGTATGGAAATTGATTTTATAAGCGAAGCAATCGAGGAGGAAAGGTTCTGGAATAGGCAAATGGCAGAGCATGCTCAGTTTATCAGCCATCTACTAGACCCTACGGAAGTCGGCCTAATTGTAAAAGCTAATGATTTTGCTAGACAATTTGATATACTTGAACAAAAAGTACCAGGATTAGCACAAAAAGATGCAAGTATTAGCCTGTTAACAAGGGAAACTATCTCGGCAACCCAATCACTCAGAGACTTTAAAGCAGCAGGTACAGAAGGGTTACTAACTTGTAAAATAAAATCAATAATTGTTCCACTGCTAGCAGACCATGTATTAAGAGAAGCCAATCACTACTTGAGAATTTTAAATAAGTCAAAACCATACTTGCAGCATATTTGATGATTGGAAATAGATTTTAGCATGTACCCGATTATAAACTCCTAGAGACCATAAACAGCAGGGATTCACTGCTTAAGAGTTTGATGAAGAAATAAATGCGTTGGTTGAGAACACCAACGCATTTATTTCTTCGTCCATTTTCCGTCTTACGCCATGTAATCCAAAACTACTATCCCCCTGTATGTTTCCAGATCTTCTTTTGTTAGGCTTAGATTTTTGATTGTCATTGTTGTTTTAGTCGACAATGACAAGAACTTTTCAACTGGGCTAAATAGATAACCTAACAGTCCCAGAGCCTTTGTTCTATAGTGCATTGGGATTGTAATAACAGGTTTTAACTGTTCCATTACTTCAACTGCAGCCAAGGAGTTGATGGTAGCAAGTCCTCCTACTGGTAATAGCAAAATGTCTATACTCCCAATCTGTTCGAGTTGCTTGGGTGAAAATTTATGACCTAAATCACCGCAATGGCAAACGTTTATGTCATCTATAGTGTACTTAAACACAATGTTCTTTCCTCTAAAAGTACCACCCTTATTATCGTGAAAAGTTGATATACCAGAAATGACAATGCCACTTTCAAGATATTGACCAGGTTTGTCTAGATGTTTAAAGTTTCCTCGCACTATTGAGACGTTGTTATGGTCGGAGTGATTGTGACTGGTAGTAACTATGTCTGCCTCAAGATTCGGCAAAGGATAACCAATCTTCTTGTCGAACGGGTCAATCACAATCCTTGATCCGGTGTCGGATATAATAGTAAAACAAGATTGGCCAAACCATTTGATGTTCATTTCCTATTCCCTCCAACTTCTTCAGCAGTAAAAGGTGAACATGAAAGTTCTCTATTTACAATGCCCATTTGTGAATCGATTTTTACAAGAGCTGTCCTCTGTGCTTTAATATATTTTGCTTCCTTTATGTGTTCCAAAATTTCCATTTTATATCTCCTTTATTGATTTAAGATTTTGTAAACATTCAGTTTTTTATATACTTTAAAATACACCCATACAGCATTTATCAGTAATAATGCACTGGTAACAAAAAAGACATATTTAATACCCAAATATCCAGCCACTTGCCCGCCTAAAACAGCACCTCCAAATACTCCTAGATATCCTGCCGACATGGCAAAGCCAAAAACACTGCCTGTTAGAGTATCTGGTGTAATCTTTTTAATAAGGGTATAAACAGAAGGATTTAGCCCTGCTATTGCTAGTCCTAATAAAAAGCGAAGTCCCATGAGTTGCCATGGATTTTCAACAAAGGCTTGCGGTATATAAATGATTCCGGCTACCACAAGAGCGCCTAATACCACTTTATGCGCACCTATTTTATCAGAAAGTTTTCCCAGTCTGGGGGCTGCAATTATATTTGCCAGACCCGAAGCTGAAAATACTAATCCGGCCAACAGGGCGACATGGCCTGCACCTTTGGTCAATTGTGAGACATAGACTGTGACAATGGGTTCTATGGAATACATCCCTAGAGTTATAACAAAGAAGGTTACTAGCAAGATAATAGTTAAACTCTTTTCAGGAACACTCTGCCATGTCTCCTTGATGCTAACTGTCTTTTTATCCTGACGGACAAACGATTCCTTGACAAATAAAGCGGTTAGAATAAAGGCAATCAGCAGCAAGGCACCGGTTATGAAAAATACAGGTTGAAAGCCAAGGGTCTCTTCGATAAAACCGCCAACAATTGGACCTAGCAAAGAACCTGCAATACTTCCAGTTGAAAGTGTACCTAGAGCATACCCTGAGTGCTCCTTATCCGTCTGAGTGGCAATCAATGCGGTACACGCGGTGCCATAGCCTGTGATAACGCCTTGCAATAATCTTAATCCGATCAGTACATATACATTCGGTGCAAACCCCATGCAACCGATCACTAACGCCATACCAAGGCTTGCCCGCAAAATCATGGGTTTTCGCCCAAATTTATCGGCAAGGTGACCCCAAATAGGTGAGAAAATAGCTGAAATTACATAGGTAACACCAAACGTAATTCCTGAAAGTTGTGCAATGGCAGAGGTATTATGAACTCCGAGATGCTGTATATAAAGCGGCAAGACAGGGGCAATTTGACTCATTCCGATACCTGCTACAAACAAGCCAAACCAACAAACGAATAAATTTCTTTTCCAAAGCGGCATGAGTATCAACCTCCCCTTCGTTGTTTAGCTTCCCAGTACGCCCAGTCTGTACTATAATTTCTGTATTTCATGGAGATGTTCCTAAACGGCTTTTCAGCCGGATGATTTTCTCAAGGAGATTTATCGGGTTCTACTCTCGTAGCGAGCGCCTCTTTGAATTAGAATCCAAAGAGGCGCTTACGTTTGGTCAGAATTTCCTACCAAGCTTCGGCCTGCGATTTTAATTCAAGGCGTCGATCCATGCATCGACAGTAAGTACATCGGCCTGACGTGGAAACACCTTCTCGGTGAGAACGCGGTGAACCTCAGGATCGAGATCAAGACAGGCATCCGAAAGAACCTTTAATGCATAGTCTTTATCTGCCGCCTCCCGCAATGTTGATAGAACGACGCCACTTGTAGAAATTCCACTTATAACTAGAGTGTTGATTTGGTGAGATCGGAGGATGACTTCGAGGTTGCTGCCAGCGAAAGCGCTGACTCGAAACTTTGTAACTACTGGTTCGTTTGGTTCGGGATGAACGGATTCGTGAATCTGTGTTGCTATGTCGGAGACCGTCATTCCACTGGATTTAGAAATTGTTGAGAACGACTTGTTTTGAGGATTGATTTCGGGATAACCTTCGCTAAATGCGACGCGCACAAAAATAACTGGAATAGAATGTCGGCGTGCGGCATCGACGGCTTTTTGGAACGGAAGCAATACTTTCCCATCTTCTGCAATACGCGATACAATGCCGTTTTGCATATCCATGACCAACAGGGCGGTCTTATTGTGATGATTATGCATGCTCTGTACAACTCCTTTTCATTATGCTAATATAAGTGGAGCGCTCTCCACATAGTATAAGAGGATAGCACTCCGCTTGTCAAGCGAGGTTTGTAATTACATGTTAGGAAGTGACGAAATAGTGAATGGTTCAGAGACAATTCAAATTCGTTCAGAGCGTCGTGATGCTGCTGAGAATCGTCAAAGAATATTGAATGCAGCTTTAAAGCTATTTGAGCAATATGGTGTTGAACAAGTTAGTATGAATCAAATTGCCAATGAAGCCCAGGTAGGCCCAGGAACACTTTATCGCCGTTATAGAAATAAAGGTGAATTATGTATGGATTTAATTAAAGACAACATTGTTCTGCTTTTTGATGATATTGAAACCTACTTAAAGGAGAATTGCTCTTATCCGCCAAGTCAACGGTTAAAAGGAATTCTCAACCTATTTATCCGTTTCAGAGAAAAAAAAGCACAATTACTTACAGGAGTTGAGGAGTCTTCGTCAACTAATCCACTTAAACCTCGAATGCGGAGCCCTTTATATGACGAATTGCACCAACTGTTGGTTGAATTGTTTGAAGAGATGAATGCGATTGAGCAGACCCATTTCAACAGTGTCTTTAGAGCGGATATTTTGTTAACTGCTTTAAGGAGTGATTCCTACTTGTTTCAAAGAGATGTACGTAATTATTCACCAGAGATGATTTTGGAACAACTCTGCGCATTATTTATTTTGCATAAATGAAACCCTCAGTTGGTTGCAAATGACGCCTGTTGCCATTTAGCTCTTTGTTTAAAAGAGGCTGGCGGTTATGGTACTAAAGGTACAAGGCACCTTTGTAACGGTAATATGACTATAAAAAGATAGCTCTTTTAACGTGACAGGGCACGTGGAGACGGTAATAGTGCTATACTGGAGTTCAGCTGAAAGCCTTGGTATCAGCTGGTTGAGAACGTGATTGTCTTTTTATAGTGACAGGGTGAGCGGGGAACATATTAAACTAGATCGTTTTTTTATTAAACGATCTAGCTTTTTTGTTTCTTATTGGATTATCTTTGCTATCGTGGGAGGTCCACATTGCTTGTAACTTCAACCAAGAATGAAAATTATATACCTATCATCTATGCTACTGATAAATATGTAAATTTGCTTAGTGAGAAGGAATACGCTTCGGCTGGATTGTGGCACAAATCGGACATATACATTATGGACATCTTGATTTGGACATAGATCCAGAAGAGATGAGGCGCGGGAGATATGAGGCACTATCTATGAAATCCAACAAAGAATTCTTGTAAGTTGAACTACTCCTTTTTCAGAAAGTTATAAAACATCTCAAATAATTCGTCTTTGATTGACAGAAGATCAACAGAGGGGCCTAGACTTAAACCATTGAATATTGTTATGTAA
>JAJYAS010000185.1 GCA_021779415.1 Bacillota bacterium | reverse complement strand
GGTGGTGGATCAATGACTGCCCTCCCGGTGATCGAGACTCAAGCAGGAGATATGTCAGCTTACATTCCTACGAATGTGATTTCCATCACAGATGGTCAGATCTTTCTTGAAGCAGACCTCTTCAACTCCGGCTTCCGGCCTGCCATTAACGTCGGTATTTCTGTTTCACGGGTAGGGGGTTCTGCTCAAATTAAAGCGATGAAGCAAGTCGCAGGACAACTTCGTTTGGATCTTGCTTCCTATCGTGAGTTGGCAGCTTTTGCTCAATTTGGATCTGACTTAGATAAAGTCACCCAAATGCGGCTCACGCGTGGTCAGCGGACACTGGAAATTCTCAAGCAGGGCCAGTATACACCTTCGCCTGTTGAAGAAGAAGTCGTAGTAATCTACGCGGCAGTTAAAGGGTTTATCGACGAGCTTGATGTAGACAAAATCGGGAAATTTGAAGAAGAATACCTGCGCTTCATGCGCTCCGTGAAGGCTGACCTGTTGGCTAAGATTCGAACTGAGAAGGCGCTCTCCAAGGAAATGATCGCCGAGCTTGAAAAAGCGATTAATGAGTTCAAGCAGGGATTTTTAGCCTAGAATAAAAAGGAGTAGGTGAACGAGGTGGCAGGAACACAAGATATTCGTCGTCGGATTCGCAGCGTTCGCAATATGCAGCAGATCACTAAGGCGATGAAAATGGTTTCCGCAGCCAAACTCAGAAAAGCCCAACTAAAACTTATTGCTGCCCGCCCCTATGCCCGCCAATTGCAAGGGGTCTTGGAACGGCTTGCGCAGGCTCCTGTGGATGTTATCCATCCACTCTTGAAAAAAAGGCCAGTGCAAAAGGTAGTTTATGTGCTAATAACATCGGACGGTGGTCTCTGCGGAGGGTACAATGCGAACCTCATTCGTAAGACCAGTGGACTAATTGCCGAAGCACAGCAGCCGGTTAAGTTGGTGACTGTAGGCCGCAAAGGTCGAGATTTCTTCCGACGCGGTAAAATTGAGTTTTTGGCTGAGTATACGAAACTCGGGGATGACCCAAGTTATAGCCAGGCCAAAGAGATTGCCCAGGAAGTGGTTCGCCTTTATGAGCAGGGCGAAGCAGACGAGGTGTATATCTTATATACTGAATTCGTCTCAGCGATGACCCAGAGGCCCTCGCAAATTAAATTACTTCCGATCGATCAACCTGAAGGTAAACAAGGCAAACAGTATATCTTTGAACCGTCTGCTGAAGACATTTTGAACAATCTGTTGCCGAAGTATGTTGAAACACAGATCTTTAGGTCGTTACTAGAAGGAAAAGCGAGTGAGCAAGGGGCTCGAATGACGGCAATGAGTTCGGCTACGGATAATGCCAAGACCATGATTGACAAGCTGTCGTTGGCCATGAACAGAGCCCGACAAGCGGCGATCACGACTGAAATATCCGAAATCGTCTCGGGAGCAGCTTCCTTAGAATAAGCTGCTGGAAATACCCAAAAAGGAGGTTTCGCGCCTGTGAATATCGGCAAGGTTTTGCAAGTTTTGGGAGCGGTGGTTGACGTTGAGTTTAAGCCCGACCAACTGCCGGCAATATATAGCGCCATTCAGATTAAGGTTCCTGAGCAGAACCTTAACATAACTTTAGAGGTAGCTCAACATCTCGGAAACAACACAGTACGTACTGTTGCTATGTCCTCTACGGATGGGTTGCAGCGGGGTATTGAAGCCATCGACACTGGAGCACCAATTACGGTACCTGTGGGCCCAGCAACGCTGGGGCGAATGGTGAGCGTGTTAGGATTACCTATTGACAACGGTGGAGAAGTCAAATCTGATACCCATTATCCGATTCATCGACCTGCTCCGGCGTTTGCCGATCAAGAGCCTTCAACTCGTATTTTGGAAACCGGAATTAAGGTCATTGACTTACTGGCTCCGTACTCTAAAGGTGGAAAAATCGGACTTTTCGGGGGTGCCGGTGTCGGCAAGATAGTTCTAATCATGGAACTAATCAATAATATTGCTAAAGAGCATGGCGGACTTTCCGTTTTTGCTGGTGTTGGAGAACGTACGCGTGAAGGAAACGATCTTTGGAACGAAATGAAAGAGTCTGGCGTTATCGACAAAACGGCTATGGTGTTCGGTCAAATGAACGAACCTCCTGGTGCACGTCTCCGCGTAGGCTTAACAGGACTAACCATGGCTGAATACTTCCGTGATGATCAAGGTCAGGACGTGCTACTCTTTATTGACAACATTTTCCGATTCACCCAAGCAGGCTCTGAAGTTTCGGCCTTGCTCGGTCGGATGCCGTCCGCGGTTGGATATCAGCCTACCTTGGCTACAGAAATGGGTCAACTCCAAGAGCGGATCACTTCCACTCGCAAAGGATCGATCACTTCTGTACAAGCAATCTATGTACCAGCGGATGACTTGACAGACCCCGCTCCGGCTACAGCGTTTGCGCATTTGGATGCAACGACAGTTTTATCCCGTTCAATTGCTGAAATCGGGATTTACCCAGCGGTGGACCCCTTGGATTCTTCGTCACGGATCCTTTCTCCTTTAGTTTTAGGAGAAGAGCATTATGCTGTGGCAAGACAGGTTCAGCAAATCCTTCAAAAATACAAAGAGTTGCAAGATATTATTGCAATTCTCGGTATGGATGAACTTTCAGAAGAGGAAAAACTGATAGTTTTCCGAGCACGGAAAATCCAACGTTTCTTGTCCCAACCGTTCCATGTTGCAGAAGCCTTTACAGGTTCGCCTGGAAAATATGTACCCTTGAAAGACACGATTCGTGGCTTTAAAGAAATTGCGGATGGAAAATACGATCACTTATCTGAGGCCGCCTTCCTGATGGTTGGACCAATAGAAGAAGTGATCGAAAAAGCCAAGACATTGGGGGAATAATCCATGGCAGGAACATTCTCACTCCAAATAGTCTCTCCGGAAGGGAACGTCTTGAAAGAAAATGTTGAGTTTGTTGTTCTTCCTGGCGGAGCAGGTGAATTAGGGATTTTGCCGAATCACTCAGCTTTAATTGCAGGCTTGGATATCGGAGTCATACGCTACACACTCAATGGCGACGTCAAGCGTGCGGCTATTGCGGGCGGATTCGTTGAAGTCATTGATAATGCTGCGACGGTTCTTGCGGACACTGTCGAACTAGGTGAAGCGATTGATCTCGCTCGAGCAGTAGAAGCGAAAGAACGTGCTCTGAAACGCCTGTCATCCCCACGGACCAACGAAATCGACCTACGACGTGCGGAGTATGCATTGCGGCGAGCAGCTGCTCGAATTAGTGCAGCTAGTGATAACAAATAAACATTGTACGTTGAAAGTAAAGTTATGATATGCTTCGTTATACGTGAATGTTTAAACGAGAAAAGGGTTCCGATTTGGACCCTTTTCTTTTTAATATAATATGGAAAATAATGTCTATACTTAAACTTTAGTTTGTACCCGCCATTTTTCTTAACAAGGGGCAAGTAGAATAAAAATCATCACAGACATGTTAGCTTTCTCACTATTTGGTAAAACTAAAGGAGTGCATATAGTTGAGAAAGAGGTATAATGTTTATGGGTTTAATAATTACAAAATCTTATATATTAAAAAGGCATCTATTTATTGTGATAATAAGTTGCCTTTTGCTAATTGGAATTAATCCCTTTGTTGTTGAGTGCATCCGGCAAAGCATTCAACCAGGTCCTACATTTAATTCGGAGGTGCCTTTGTTATTAAATTCAGGAATGGTACAGGCTAGAGGGGCTGAGGTTAGCGTTTTACTTTGGAGTGAGGATGGGACAATACCAATTGATCTAATGACACAATTTCCGATGTCTGATTGGATATGGACACAAAAAGAGCAGCAGACAAATCGTGGTAATATTGCTACGACTCTTACTGGCAATCGGGTAATTAATCAAACTGAGGAAAGCATGATCTATACTTGGTATACGGCCATGGCTCCTGTTCTTAAAAAAAATGGTATACAAATCTATTTAGATGAACGGGTTCCTGAGGCAATTGATATTTCGGCTTACTTAAGTCACACGAATTCTCTTCCATCACAATGGTTTCTCTTAGATAACCTAGTTTCGATTGCTGGGTACAAGAAAAACATCGATACGAACGTTATAGCTGGAAAAGACAGGATAAATATTCAACTTCTTAGTCGTGGACAAATGACTGAAGGAAATACTGTTTTAGCAATTCCGGCTCTGCTGAAAGAATTCTAGAGCCATCTGGAGAAAAAAGTCGAATTTAAGCAGGAATAATACCCTTCCAGGGAGAATATAAACAAGTCGAAAAGTAATCAGTACTAGAACAGGGGGTGTCTTCAGAATTTGAGTAAGCTCACAATTACAGGCGGCAAACCGCTTGAAGGAACGATCACAGTAAGTGGGGCCAAGAATGCCGTACTTCCCATTATAGCGGCAAGTTTACTCTGTGCGGAACCTATTCAACTAGATGACGCTCCGGATTTGTTAGATGTTAATATCATGAATCGAGTTATTTCGGCGTTGGGTGCAAAAGTAGAGCGAAAAGGCTCAACTCTTAACATCCAAGCCCGTGAGATAGATTGTATTGAGGCACCTTACGACCTTGTATCTCAAATGAGGGCATCTATTGTCACGATGGGACCGCTACTTGCCCGTAAAGGCCATGTCCGTATTTCGCACCCTGGTGGTTGCGCCATTGGGTCACGTCCCATCAATTGGCATCTCAAGGGTTTAGAGGCTTTAGGAGCAGAGGTCAAAATGGATCACGGGTTCTTAGATGTTTCTACTAAGGGTTTAAAAGGCACTCGTATATATTTGGACTACCCTAGCGTTGGAGCTACTCAAAACATTATGATGGCAGCTTCTATGGCTCAAGGCACAACGTTGATTGAGAATTCAGCACAAGAACCTGAGATTGTTGATTTAGCAACCTTTTTAAATGAGATGGGTGGAAAAGTCCGTGGTGCAGGTACCAGTATTATCCATATCGAGGGAGTTCGTGAGTTTCATGGTACTACTCATACCGTGATACCGGATCGCATTGAGGCAGGAAGTTATCTACTTATAGCGGCGGCCACTGGGGGTGACGTTCTAGTCCAAAATGTGATTTCAGATCATCTTAAGCCCTTGATTGCCAAAATGGAGGAAGCGGGAATCCATATGGTGGAAGAAGGAGACGGTATACGCATATGTGGAGATGGAGTCTATAATTCTGTGGACATTAAAACGCAGGTTCACCCCGGTTTTCCCACAGATCTGCAGGCTCCGTTTATGGCGTTCTTGACTCGAGCAAGGGGTACAGGATTAATTACAGAAACTGTTTTTGAAAACCGATTTATGCATGTTGATGAGTTAAAACGGATGGGAGCAGATATTAAGATTGAGGGTAGGAGTGCAATAGTTCAAGGAATTCAGCGCATCAATGCGGCACCAGTAACTGCAACTGATTTACGGGCCGGAGCGGCCTTAATCCTAGCATCCTTGACGGCTGAAGGGTCAACAAGTATTCGAGGGATTCATCACATTGATCGGGGCTACGAGAAAGTAGAAGAAAAACTTTCGCGCTTGGGAGCTAATATTATTCGTGAGGAAGAGACGGAAGTGTCTTAACAAAACACAGTTTTCAAGAAGTTAAGGGCAAGTCTTAAATAGAAAGAAAATTTCTATTTGAGACTGCCCTTTTAGTATTTTATGTCTGCCATATTCTAAATACCTTCTGCATAGATTCAAGTAAACGCTTGTACAGCGGGAGGATAATTATGAAAAAAGAATGGGCGTGGCTGATTGGATTATCACTGTGTATTATTTTTGTAATACCCTGGAGCGTTATACGATGGCAAAAAGATGAAATAACAAATGATGTGCAAATACGTGTTTTAATGGCTAATGGAGAGGTCGTTACACTTTCTCTTGAGGAGTATCTGGTAGGAGTAGTCGCGGCGGAAATGCCTGCTGAATTTGAGATTGAAGCACTAAAAGCACAAGCTATTGCGGCCCGGACCTATGCTGCCAAAAGGTTAAGCCAAAGCAAATCAACCGATGTTAAATATGACGTTGATACCACAGTTCTTACACAGGCTTGGTTATCCGATTCTGAAATGAAAAATAAGTGGGGATGGCTTAACTACTGGCGGTATCACAATAAATTGCAAAAAGGTGTGAGCGCTACGCGCGGAATGGTTCTGGTTTCAAAAGGGGATTACATTGATGCTCTTTACCATTGTAGTAGCGGAAGAAAGCCCACCGAGCGAGCGGAAGAAGTATGGAGTTCAGCCCGAGAATATTTGCAGAATGTAAGTTCAGGTGAAGAAAATCCACAACGTTATCTTAAAACAATGACTTGGACATCTCAAGAACTATTTAAGAAACTAGCAATTAAAGATTCACCGCGGGCCTTAACTTCAGGAGATTTCCAAGTTATAAGTCGAACGGCGGTTGGAAGGGCTAAGAGTGTGCGAGTGTTGGGGAAAGTATACCAAACTACCCAACTTCGTACCTTACTAGGCCTTGCCTCAACAGATTTAGAATGGGTAATTCAACCAGACCACCTTACCATTACAACCTATGGCAATGGACATGCAGTAGGGATGTCACAATGGGGAGCCAATGATTTAGCAAAAAAGGATCAGAATGTAGAAGGGATACTGGCACATTATTATCCAGGGACAAAGCTGATGAAGCTAGGGCATATGGAATAATCTAGTGAAGAGATGATAGATATTTAGTTGAATTGTTTAAAAAAAAATCATTCGGCAAGGCTAGAATAGAGGTGAGTCGAATGAAACGTGGCA
>JAJYAS010000184.1 GCA_021779415.1 Bacillota bacterium | reverse complement strand
AAAGAAAATATTATGACATGGTTGGAGCAGCTTAGAGAAACTATGGAAATTGAGAGCTTTGAGATTAAGGATATACAGTTAAAAAATAATCTTAGAATGGGTGAAAATTCTGTTGCTGATGGAATAAGCGTTCAGGTCTCAGAAACCAATCGTGATCTTTATACTACGGAAGTTCTATCCAGCGAGATTCAATATCTTCTTTTACGGAATGTTCAAGGTGAATACCGCATTTATTTTGATCAAAGACGAGTATTAAGTTCCATGGCGAAAAACCATATTATCATTGGAGCAATGTACATAGATGGTTTTGGGAAAGATAAGGATTTAACCCAAGGAATCGAGCATCTTTATAAAGCGTTAGAGATCGACCCAACACTTATCGAAGTCCATTATTCACTTGGAGCGGCTTATTTAGCGAAAAGAGAATGGGAACCGGCTATCGTAGAGGAAGAAACTTATCTAACAAATTCTCAGGACGATGAGGGTAGAGGGGAAGCCTATAATATCATAGGGTTAGCCTATCAGGAGACGGGAGATAGAGCGAAAGCCAGAGAGGCTTTTGAACAGGCAATTCAGCTAAACCCAGAGAGCCCCTTTGCTCTAGACCACCTTAACGAACTTAACAACGAATAAGACAATCACGGAAATTATTTTTTCAGTTCCTTTGACGATTTCACTTGAACAGAAAGCTTGCCGTTATGAAATAACAACGATAAGGCATAATAGCAACGAGAGAGATCTTAGACATGGTTGTTGAGGTTAAGCTCGACTCGTTTTTCAGAAGGAGTTGAAGATCCATTTGATAAATGAGTTGTCTTTATAAATTAAAATTGAGGAGCGATTATTTGTGAAAAAAATGCAGATATTTGAACCCGCTATGTGCTGTTCCACAGGTCTCTGTGGTGTAGGGGTTGACACTGAATTGCTTCGGATTTCTACCGTTCTTAATTCACTTAAGAAAAACGGCATTGAGGTTGAACGTTTCAATCTTACCAATGCACCGATGGAATTTGTTAACAATAAGGCGGTAAATGACCTTCTCCAAACCAAAGGGGTCGAGGCACTGCCCGCAACTCTCTTAGAAGGTGAAATAATAATAAGTAGCAGATACCCAAGCAATGAAGAATTTGTGCAGCTTCTTAATATACCGATAAGTTTCTTGAGTGAGCAAGAAAGGGAATTTAAAATCCTCCCTCAAAGTGCAGGAGGATGCGGTTGTTCCGACGGGAATTGCTAATCCTAGATTATTAGATAATAACGAACGGGGGATAATTAAGCATGGAGATTTTTAATCCGCAGAAAATCAGGCTTACAAAATATTTGTTTTATACTGGAAAAGGCGGTGTCGGTAAAACCTCAACAGCTTGTGCTACTGCGGTCAACCTTGCGGACAGTGGCAAAAAGGTACTGCTTATCAGCACCGATCCTGCTTCAAACTTGCAGGACGTTTTTAACACTGAGCTGACGAATAAGGGTATTCCCATCAAAGAAGTGCCGAATCTAGTTGTCGCCAACCTTGATCCCATCCAAGCGGCAGCGGAATACCGAGAAAGTGTCATCTCTCCCTACCGTGGAAAACTGCCCGATGCCGTGCTTAACAACATGGAAGAACAGCTTTCCGGCTCCTGTACTGTTGAAATTGCTGCCTTCAATGAGTTTTCAAACTTTATAACCGATGAAAAAACGCAACTAGAATACGATCATGTTATTTTTGATACTGCTCCAACAGGTCACACCCTCAGAATGCTACAACTACCATCTGCATGGAGCAACTTTATTAGTGAAAGCACCCACGGTGCATCTTGTTTAGGACAACTATCCGGATTGGAAAACAAAAAGGGGATTTATAAAAAGGCTGTTGAAACCTTAGCCGACGGCAAATTAACAACCCTCATTCTCGTTTCGCGTCCTGAAGCAGCCTCTCTTAAAGAAGCTGAAAGAGCGTCTGAGGAGCTGGCGGAGATTGGAGTAAACAATCAGGTCATGGTCATTAATGGTGTACTGACCTTGTATGATGACAGTATTTCTGAGAGTCTCTATCAAAAACAGCAGAAAGCGCTGGCTGAAATGCCGCAGGGCTTACTAAGCCTTATCACATATACTGTGCCGCTTAGAGCCTATAACATTACAGGAATGGAGAATGTAAGAGCATTGCTGACTAAGGATAATTATATTGTCCGTGATGAAACGATACAGGCTCAGGTGATTCCCAAACTTAAGGAGGTCATTGATGACCTGTACAACACACATAAAAAAGTTATCTTTACCATGGGCAAAGGGGGAGTGGGAAAGACGACTCTTGCGGCGGCGATTGCGATGGGATTATCCGCAAGAGGTAAAAAGGTGCACCTAACCACCACAGATCCTGCGGCCCATCTCAAATTTGTCCTCGAGGAAACCAGTGGCATCACTATGAGCCATATTGACGAGCAGGCTGAACTGAAAAACTATCAAGAGGAAGTGCTTGCCAAGGCCAGAGAAACCATGTCCGAGGAGGACATAGCTTATATTGAGGAAGATTTGCGCTCCCCCTGTACCCAGGAAATTGCAGTGTTCAGAGCCTTTGCCCAAATCGTAGAAAAGGCCGAAGATCAAGTGGTTGTTATTGACACAGCTCCGACCGGTCATACGCTTCTGCTGTTAGACTCCACGCAGAGCTACCACAAGGAAATCCAGCGATCACAAGGGGACATTCCCGAATCGGTGAAAAATCTGTTGCCACGACTGCGTAATGCCGACGAAACCGAGGTCATCATTGTTACGCTGGCGGAAGCCACACCCGTGTATGAAGCAATGCGCCTCGAAGAAGATTTGAAACGTGCAGGTATTGCGACGAAATGGTGGGTTATAAATTCTTCCCTGTATCATACGGGCACAACGAATCAACTGCTGATTGCCAAAGCAAGCAACGAGATTGAGTGGATCAACAAAGTGGATAAGCATTCGGATGGAAACTTTGCCGTCATCGCTTGGAGCGCGGATGAAATCAAAGGGGATAAGTTGCTTGACCTGTGAGCTTATATAAAAGCCATATTCGTGGTTAGACAGTAAAAAATAGTTTTTACGACTACAAAGTTCAGCAATATTATTATATTATAATAATATTGCTGAACTTTTTTCGTTTCGTGTAAATTTGTAGATATATACTGTAGAAGGGAGATGTAATGTCAAAAAATTGCGGCGGTCAACAACTATGAAGGAGGAAATAGGTTATGCTTGAAAACAATAACAACGCAACGAAAGGAATGGCTATATATGAATATTGGGATTTTCCCTTGTCAAGGTCGTTGTAACGTCAGTATGATGACAAAAACGGTGGCTGAATTTTTCGTTGATGACGAAATAATACGCGTACTACCCCATTTGAGTTTACCTCTTGACAACGAAAGTGGAGTTAACGAAAAGTATATTGCACTAAATGGCTGCCCATCAAAATGTGCTTCCAAGGAATTTGAGACAGCAAGAGTTAAACCACATGAAGAAATCGTCATGACTAAGGATTTTGATCCTAAAAATAATGAAAAATATGCAGAGTTATTAAATATTGATGAAGAGGTATTCTTAGTGCAAGAAGTAATCGAGAGATTATTGGGTGATAAGTAGGAAGGAGGCAAGGTGCTAGCGTACCTAAAGTTTAAAGGCCGCAACACTGTGTTGAAGATTCTTAGACAGTTTATCAAGAGCCTCTGCCGAAGTGAATAATGAGGCAGCCGTGGCATTTTGTTCTTCTGCTGCAGCCGCTGCTGTTCGGGTACCTATTGAGGTGCTTTCAGCTTCATTTACTATTTTCTTTGTACTAGTTCGCATGTTTTGCCCCTCCTCCTGGATCTGATGCACAGAGGATTCAATACCCTGGGCTAAGACCGCACTTTCTTCTACAGATGAACGAATGGTCTCAAATTGAGTAAAAATTTCTCTTAAGGGGTACGCGATGTCGTGTCGAAGGAGGAAATAAGCTTATTAACCGTTTCCCTTTCTTCAGTGACTTTTACAGCATCTTGCTGACGTTCTACCGGAGTTTGGGCAGTTAGAATTTGCAGTATACTTGAACGATAGGTTTGCAAATGATAGCGTAGATCGGAAAGGGTATTCAGGGGAAGGATGTCCTGCCGTTGGATCCTTGTAATGTTATTCTGCATTTGAGACATTCCGAAAATTCCGATTATGCCGACCACTCCTGCGGCTAAAGTCATGAGTACTATGAGAGCCATTACCTGAGTTTCTAAGCGCCGTCGTTTCATCACTTGACACTCCTTTTAACCATTTTAGCGGTCACGTAGTGGATTGAGGTTAGTTCGCTTTTTTGAAGTAACGTTTCATTGCTTATTTCAATAGGCAATTGGCGCAGTGCAGCATGGGCCATTACCAAAAAGCCTGCACTGACGCGGATACTTAGCGGCACCAAAAAACGGGCGGCCTCAGTAAAACTACTCACGGTAGCACCATGGGATAGAGAAACAAGTGGTAGGTAGGGTTTGGCGAGAGAGACACTATATCGAATCCATTCTGAGGGTTTTTGATAGGCTCGGTAGCAACCATGTTGGCTGGGACCCAGATCGTTCCAATGCATCATAACCCAAGATTCAAATTCTTGATGTCCGTCCTTTAGCACCCCAGCGGCATGATGGGGTACGGTCATGTCTTGAATAATATGGAGAGTAGCTCCCAAATAAAAAAAGGTCTTCGGTACATTCTTGTCAAAGGTATTTAATCCTTTGGCATAATAACCTTCCGCTTCATGAGATGCTCTCGGCCAGTACTTGTGTTCAGCTTGGCAATAATGGGAAAAATTTTTCCAGCCCTTGTCGGCCCAAAGCAGGCCATTGTTCAACTCCGCTTGGAAGGAAGAGAAAAAGAGGGCTGTATCTACTAGGCCATCCTGCCTCAGAGTTTGTAGAGCGCGCTCAAGGAGCCAACCATGCACGGGACTCGGTGGATCAATGCGGGCTTGGAGGGGAGTGAGTGGGAACAGACTAATTTTAAGTAACTGACTAATTCCTGTTGTTATGTGAGTGTCCACTAAAATCACACCTTAGGTTTATAAATTCTGCCGAGGTAGCTTTATGGTTTTGAAATGTACGAATTATAATATTATAATTCGTACATTTACATTGTACTCGTGATGTATGAGTTTGGCAATAGAGGGAGGAATTAAATAATCTAAGGTTAAACAAAGTCGCTAAATATAATTTATTTTTAAAATCTATGGAAATTATAATATAATAATATTATAATAAAAAATAATAAAACTCTTCTCATTATCACCGGTTTATGAATTGGTGAAGCGGTAAGAGAACAGAATGTGTGTAAAAGGGGGAGTTCAACATGGTTAGTATTACCGAGATTGCAGCGGGCAAGGTGAAGGAAGTGTTGGTGCAACAAAACATGGTATCCGGGTATTTGCGTCTATATGTTGCAGGCTTTGGCTGAGGGGGTCCGAATTTCGGTTTGACTCTGGATGAGTCAATGAAAGAGAATGACATTTTGGATCAGGAGTTCGGCGTTAAGATCCTTGCGGAGGAAAATCTTGCATCCTATCTTGAGGGAGCTGTGGTTGATTATGTAGGGGGTGGCTTTCAGATCAATACACCAGCAACCGGGGGAGGTTGCGGTTGAAGTCGGGTCCTGATTTTGATTAAGAAAAGATGTCTGAAATCACACAATGAATCATTAGTGATATGGACAAATTAGATAAACTGCGGATTTTATGAACAAGTCTTGTTAAAACGAAATTTTCACTCAAAACCCTGAAACGGCTTGTTTTGGGGTTTTATTAAAATGAACTTCAGGTGCGTTTTGGTGTGATTGAGAACGAGCGTTAGTCACGTCGTCTTTTCAATAGTTTAATATAATAGTATAATAATATTAGTACATATAGTTAAGCCGGAAGGGTAATTCCTTACTGCCATGTAACAGTCGATACCTTAAGTTCAATTACAGTGAGTGGATAAAAGGTTAATTCTTAACGTGGGGAGGAACTGATATGGTTCAAGTGGATGTGTTCGGGATTCGTGAAGAGGCTCCGGTTGGTACGTGCAGTTGCGGTGGGGCCTGTGGTTCAGCGAAGGAAAAAACTATGGGGGAAATGTATGAGGATTTGGTCCAGTTTTGTCAGGAAAGTGATCTAGCGACTGACGTGCAATTGCAGTTTATCGATGTTATTGAGGATGATTTAAAGGGCTTCGATACCGCACATACTATGTTTAAGAACGGCTTTGCCTTACCTCTAGTGGCGGTTAACGGAGTGGTTCGTTTTTACGGTGGAATCAGCCACAGCAGGATTTATGATGAGGTTCGGAAGGGTTAGCTATGACCATCGGAACCAAAAAGGTCTCTAAAAAGTGATGCACGCTGAATTATGAATTTCAGCGTGCATCTTTGTATTGCAATGGGAGGGTAATTGTGTTATCTTTCATATGAATACATAGTCATATGAACATAGATGAGCGTTAGGAGGGGAACAAATGTCTGAACTAATATCTGAGCTAATATCTGAGCTAGAGGAACGAGTGAAATATCGTATTGAAGGAGAATTTTGTGCCAATTGTTCGGCCAAAATGGAGAGAATGCTGAGTGCAACAGAAGGAATAGGAGAGACAACGATCAACTATGCGACTAAAACTGTTGTCTTGCCTCCCTCACGAGTAGTGCAGGCTCAGGAAATTATGGAGAGGATTGAGGCAGGAGTAAAACTCGTTCCGATCCATTTGAAGCAAAAAGTAGAGAGTCCAAACAATAATGCTGCGGTGAATAAGGAGAATCAGTGGAGAATTACAAGGATTATTATTGCGGGTGCGCTGTTTGCAGTGGGT
>JAJYAS010000183.1 GCA_021779415.1 Bacillota bacterium | reverse complement strand
AATAAAATGAGCGAACGAAGGAATGAATGCTTGCATTCTCCTCTCCGTTTGCTCATTTATAGTCCCTTATAAAGGGATCACCTATTTACGCACATCTTTTTTAATAACTTTAATTGCACAATCCGGGCAAACGAGTTCGCACATGTTACAAGCAATACAAGGGATTTCCTCTTTCACGTGAGGTGCTGGGGTTCCATAAACACCAAGTTTATTTGACCATTCCAAGGTTTTAACTGGACATTTCTCGATGCATAAACCGCAACCCTTGCAGAGGTGAGGGAATATAGTCCATTCGGCTTTAGGACCGTCGATCGTGATAGCGTTATCCTTTAGGGACACAGGGGAGTCCTCCTTTCTCAATGGCATCTTATTTCAATTAATGCAAGCAAGAACCGTCCCCAACTTGCGTTCAGTGGCATATTAACAGGACATCATTTGCTCGCTAAGAGCTGTTCAATAATTTCAGCCCCACGCTCAAGTGCTTTAAAGTTTAGCTCACGGAGTTTTGGATTTTGCTCGAATTTATACCCTAACTTTTTCTCCAAAGCGCTTTTAGCATCATCCAAGCTCATGATATTAGTGGCTTTGAGGGTTGCTCCCAAGATGATGACATTAAAGACACGCGGATGAAGTTCTTCCTTGGCAATTTTTAAAGCCGGAATAGCCAGAACCTTTTTGGCATTCTTCGGGAGGAACTCATCGACCCCTTCGATTGAAGCCTCGTAGACAAAGATCGTTCCAGGACCGACATACTGTTGACAACGAACAACAGCACGATCACTCAAAGCAATAACAATATCTCCCGTTTCAAATTTTGGAGCTCCAATTTTCTCATCCGAAATCTGACAAAACGCAATGGAGACACCGCCACGTTGTTCCACGCCAAAGTTTGGAATATAGAGGGCTTCTTTTCCTGCATCATTGGCAGCATTGGTCATGATTTGAGCCACGGATTGTACCCCTTGGCCTCCTTCGCCTGCTAAAGCAATTTTAATGACGTTTGCCATTGAACTACTCCTCCTTCTTCGCGGGAACCTTGAGTTCGCCGACTTTAAAGAATTTGGGCATTTCCTGCTCTACGAAGTTCCATGTATCCTTTGCGTTCGTGCTCCAGTTGGTTGGGCATGAGGAGAGAATCTCTACGAACGAGAACCCGTTACCAGCCACTTGGTTTTCCAGTGCCCGCTTTACAAAGGTTTTTACCTGACGAACATTAGCAATCGAACCACGGGCAACATAGCCCCCTTCGCGAACAATGGCAGCTACCATTTCCGGCCCTTGCATCGGGTAACCCGTCATTTCCGGATCACGTCCATAGGGCGTTGTCTCAGTTTTCATACCGGGTAGTGTCGTTGGAGCCATTTGACCGCCAGTCATACCATAATTTGCATTATTTACAAGAATTACCGTTATTTTCTCGTTTCGCATAGCAGCGTTAACCAAGTGCTGAGACCCGATGGCATAACCACCACCGTCACCCATATAGGCAATCCCCACACGATCTGGACGTGCACGCTTAACCCCAGTGATAACTGGAGTTGTCCGCCCGTGGTGCGTTTGAACTGTGTCGCAGTTAAAAAAGTCCCACGCCAGGAGGGAGCAACCTATATCACACCCAAAAACCACTTTATCTTGAATCCCAAGTTCGTCAATTGCTTGTCCTATGGCTTTTAAAACTAGGCCATGCCCGCAACCTGGGCAAAATTTATGGGGTTTAGTTTCTTGTCTCCATGAGTTTGGCATATTTAATTCAACAGACACAACAAATACCTCCTTCCGTCAGCCATCTAAAAAAAGGTTCTTAGTCTCTCGATCAATTCCTCGCTCGTGATTCCGACCCCCGGTTTAAAAAGGGTATCCACTGGCACGGTTTCACCGTAAATGCTTTGCGTTACGAGACGGTAGAATTGTCCCTCAGCAGACTCGGCCAAGAAAATACGTTTTACCGTGGAAAGTGCCTTCTTTAGAGCTTCAGTTGGAAAGGGTCGCAAGGTGATCGGTCTGAAGTACCCAACTTTGAAACCCTCTGCACGAAGTTCTCGGACCGCCATTTTGGCTGACCGACTAACCACCCCGTGCGTCAGCACGATCACATCAGCATCTTGGCAGTCAAATTCCTCATGCTCAACGATTTGAGGAGCCATTTCGTCGTAATCTTTCTGATACTGTTTAATGACGGCATATAGTTCTTCTTCCGTATTATACGTATTGCGCAAGAGGGATGGATCCCTTTCAGCACCAGGCATACCAGGTTGTCCGACAAGTGGCTCAGACGGAACCATTTTAATTCCTCTAAACTCTGGGTCATAGATTGTTAAGGATTCACGCATTTTAGCTTGGTAACCATCCCCTAACACAAAGGTTGGAAAGCGATATTTCCAAGCCATATTAAACGATTTAATCGTATAGTCAAAGAGGTCTTGGTGTGTAGCTGTAGAGTATACGATGCGATGCCCTTCTCCATTTCCACCATAGGTAGTCAGATTTACCTCCTGCTGAGAGTAGATTACAGTCGCAGTGGACGGACCCCCTCGCTGTTGAATCACCATCACGGTCGGAATCCGCATCATTTCAGCCATGGCAATAGGCTCTTGCATCAGGACGTTACCTGGTCCACCCGTCGCTGTAAATGCTCTGGCTCCGGATAAGACCCCTCCTACCGTTGTAAAACCAGCCGAGAGTTCATCTTCGGTCTGTAAGAACCTCTTGTCAAATTTAGGGGCTAGACGAGTCCAATAATGCATAATTTCATTTTGGGGCGTGATCGGATAGCCGTACATAATGTCTGCTTGAGCAGCCAGAGCGGCCCAAGAACAAACTTCATTACCGGTCATAAATGCCCGTTTTTCACCCTCAATTGGTTTTCCTGCCATATTGAGTTTTACACCTCCTAAGTTTTTAAAGCAAATGTAAAAGGGTTAAAACCCATATTACCAAAAAGCTCGGGGCATAAAGCGTGTCAGATAGCGCACAGGGTGCCCCAACCCATCACTAGAACCTAACTTGTCCCGTACCTTTTCATCCGCTGTTGTGGCGACAACTGGAATATGTAGCACTTCTCCAACTTCAGACACAACACGCGCCCCTTCTTGGATAAATGCAACTGTTGTTTCCTCCCCTAAATGGGAGTTATTAATAAGCCCGTGTATCGGCCCCAGTTCTCGGACATAAGCCAGCATATCTCCATAAGTACCTGTTAATGGGCGTCCAAGATTGAGGACTGCCAGAATCTCAAGGTCTGGGTCATCCCAAGCTCCCTCGATGATATTCAAAGTTTTAGCACCTTGCACGCCATAGCCAATATCAAGGATGATACTGCCAGAACGCTTGAGAACCCAACGCATCTCCGGATGAATAACAGATCCAGCTTCTCCCAATCCCATCGTTTCGGCGGTTGACCATGCCACAACATCCAGTCCGAGCTCTATAAGTTTCTCTCGAATTGGACGTAAGGTATAGGTTGGTTCGACGGTATCCAAATCTACCAAAGTGATTGGATGTCGAACACTTTGCCAGGCTAACAGCTCTAGTGCACGGTTCACTGCACATTCACTTTTTCCGCTGGCATATTCCCCTACATATGCTTCAACTATTCTTTTCAGAGTCTCACCTCTTTGTGTTAAGTTTTAGATCCGTGAACCCATAAAACAAAGTTTGGGGAACTACTGTTAAATAGTTCCCCATGCTTACTTTTGATATACCCTTTCCTGAGTTCTTTCGAACATTTTAAGAGATTGAAATCAGTGGAATTGCCAAAATAGGAGTCTGATAATGCAAAAAAGAGCAGGTAACCCTGCTCTTTGAGATCAAATAAGAATGAAACAATTTAATTTTATTCTAGTCCCATTTTTGGTCAGCAAGACGCTTGTAGGATTCATAGCGAATTTTCGCGTACTTCTCAGCGCCCACAAAAAGTTCCTCTGCACTTTCCGGGAAGGTGTTTAACAAGGAAGAGTACCGAACTTCGCCCATAATAAAGTCACGGAACGACTCAGTGGGCTCTTTGGAATCAAGGCTAAATGGATTTTTTCCTTGATCTGCAAGATCTGGGTTGAAGCGATAAAGATGCCAGTAGCCGGACTCAACTGCTTTCTTCGCCTCTTGTACACTCTTAGTCATGCCTGCCTTGAGACCATGGTTTATACATGGAGCGTAAGCAATAATTAAAGAAGGTCCTTTATAAGCTTCCGCTTCTTTCATAACCTTAAGAGTTTGAGCCATGTCCGAACCCAAAGCAATTTGCGCAACATAGACATAACCATAACTCATAGCCATAACGCCTAAGTCTTTCTTGCGAATCTTCTTACCAGAAGCTGCAAATTTGGCAACTGCAGCGCTAGGAGTTGATTTTGAAGATTGTCCGCCAGTATTAGAGTAAACTTCCGTATCAACCACAAGCACGTTAACATCATCTCCGGAGGCTAAAACGTGGTCTAATCCTCCAAATCCAATATCATAGGCCCAACCATCTCCACCAATAATCCACTGAGATTTTTTAATGAGCAGATCTTTCTTAGCTGAGATCTCTGTGAGAACTTCATTATTCTCCCCGTTCTCTTGGAGACCAGCAAGGATCTTAACAGCTGCAGCTTTGGAAGCGTCAGCATCCTCTGAACCCTTAAGCCACTCTTGGAATCCTTCTTTTAGCCCAGCACCAAGTTCCATCTCAAGTGCTTGCTTCATTAAATCAGCTAGTTTTTCGCGTTGTTGACGAACCCCTACGTACATACCATAGCCAAACTCAGCATTATCTTCAAACAAGGAGTTGGCCCAGGCGGGACCTTTTCCTTCCTGGTTAGTGGTATATGGGGTTGAAGGAGCACTTCCTGACCAGATAGAACTACAGCCTGTAGCATTGGCAATCATCATGCGGTCACCGAAAAGTTGGGTAATAAGCTTAACGTAAGCTGTTTCCCCACACCCTGGGCATGCACCATTGAACTCCAGTAATGGCTGGGCAAACTGGCTAGCTTTAACCGTCGTTACTTCAAAAAGCTTGCTCTTGTTTGTCAAGCTAACTGCATGCTCCCAGTTCGAAGCTTGATGTTCGACTTGTTCCGCTGCTGATTCCATAACAAGGGCTTTTCCCTTAGCTGGACAAACTTCAACACAGTTGCCACAACCTGTGCAATCCAACGGACTTACTTGAATGCGGAATTGCAGACCCGTTGCTTCTTTGCCATTTGCCTTCTTAGTGT
The DNA here is from genome assembly GCA_021779415.1 of Bacillota bacterium. The sequence continues at coordinate 1,643 of JAJYAS010000183.1, read as the reverse complement.
TGAACGTTTCCGGAGCGTTTTTCACTTCTTCTTCGTTCAGTAAGAATGGACGAATCGCTGCATGGGGGCAAACATAAGAACATTGGTTACACTGGATACATTTATCCACTTGCCACTCTGGAACAGTGACTGCGATACCACGTTTTTCGAAAGCGGCAGTTCCAAGCGGTACTGTGCCATCTTCACGGCCCAAGAATGTGCTCACTGGAAGACTATCTCCTTCCATGGCATTCACTGGACGAAGAATATCAGTCACAAATTGAGGCTCTTCAACTGCTACAGCAGCTTGTGCTTGTGCATTGTCTGCATCTGCCCATGACGCTGGCACTTCTATTTTAACAAAGGAAGATACACCGAGATCAATCGCAGCAGTGTTCATATCCACAATGTTTTGGCCTTTTTTACCATAGGATTTGACGACAGAAGCTTTTAGATAGTCGATAGCCTCGTCTACAGGAATGACATTAGCGAGCTTGAAGAAAGCGGCTTGCATGATCATGTTAGTACGAGAACCGAGACCAATCTTACGAGCAATAGATACCGCATCAATGGTATAGAAGTTGACGTTGTTTTTAGCAATGAATTGCTTCATAGCAACTGGGAGCTTTTCTTCCAGTTCTTCGGCTGTCCACTGACAGTTCAGCACAAAAGTGCCATTTTTCTTTAGGCCTTTTAAGAGATCATATTTGTAAACATACGTCTGGTTAGAGCAAGCGATGTAGTTTGTGCCCGTAACATAATAAGGAGATTTAATTTCCTTCTTACCAAAACGGAGATGGGAAATTGTGATTCCGCCGGATTTCTTACTATCATATTGGAAATACGCTTGTGCATATAGCTTAGTGTGATCCCCAATAATCTTAATGGCTTGCTTATTTGCGCCGACAGTACCGTCTGAACCAAGACCCCAGAATTTACAAGAAATAGTCCCTTCTGGCGCAGTATCAATAACTTCATCTTCAACTAAGGAGGTATGTGTTACGTCATCCACAATACCGACGGTAAAGCCATTTTTCGGGTTTTCAGCTTTAAGGTTCTTGTATACTGCTAAAACTTGAGAAGGTGTCGTATCTTTCGATCCTAAGCCATAGCGACCGCCGACAATCACGGGCTTAATATCGCTCGTGTAGAAAATATCCTTAATATCTAAATAAAGAGGTTCGCCTAGTGATCCGGGCTCTTTAGTACGATCAAGAACTGCAATTTTCTTAACAGTGGGTGGCAAAACTTTAAAGAAGTAATCACTGGAAAATGGACGGTACAGATGAACTTTTACAACCCCGACCTTTTCCCCTTGGGCAATTAGATAGTCTATAGTTTCTTCAATCGTGTCACAGATTGAACCCATGGCCACAATGACATACTCGGCATCTTCAGCCCCATAATATTGGAAAGGATGATATTCACGGCCAGTGAGTTTCTTATATTCTTGCATATAATGTTCAACCATGTCAGGAATCACAGAGTAGAAACTATTGGACGCTTCACGACCTTGGAAATAGATATCGGGGTTTTGAGCAGTTCCGCGAAGAACTGGACGCTCCGGATTCAAAGAACGGTCACGGAAGGCTTGAACTGCTTCCATATCTAAAAGTTTAGCAACTTCCTCATACTCTGGGACTTCAATTTTTTGGATTTCATGT
>JAJYAS010000182.1 GCA_021779415.1 Bacillota bacterium | reverse complement strand
TCTTCTTGAAATACCCGATATATAACCAGGCAAGTCCGGCCAGGTTGCCCAGCAAAGCCAAATTTTCCCCTAGCGCGGCCAACTTATTGGGGGTAACACCAAAGGCAGACAAGCGGAAAAGTATGGCCGATAAAGCAACCCCGTCGATAACCAGTGACGTCAGGATCAGGGCTAGATTCAAGTAATCAAACAGGTTGGCTGGCTGGCGAATATCTCTCGCCGAAATAACGTACAAAACCAACCCCAGCACTAAAGCCAGCATAAAATCGAATCCAATTAGGAAATTTCTTTCCATAAATGGACTTTTGCCGGTAATAATCATAACTATTAAGAAAGTAGCCATAATTATCAAGAAGAGCGGGCTGAATATTTTGGCCAAAATGGGTGCAAAGTTCTCTACCACACTTTTCTTGGCCTCTACTAAATAAACAGTTATCATGGCTGCCGCACACCCTCCATAAAACAGTAAATACTCCTGAAGAAGTTTTTTGACGTCAATTTGGATGGCTTCGAAAATAACTAGCGTGAATGAGCATAACACCAATACTCCTGCCATAACTAATACACCATAGATCACAGCTTCACCTGTGAAGCGTATAAAATTCATTCTACCCTGGCTGCCTTGCCACTCGCTACCTATGTAAGTTGCGCCGACGACCAACCACAAAAACAAGGGAAGATGAAAGCTGGTAAGATATTCTGTATTTTGAGGACCAAGTGACGGGTACACATTGATAACCAGCGCTGCCAGAATAAACATTCCCAGTATCGTTGCCCATGTTTTTAACTTCGCTTTCCTCTTGATTAAAAAAAACGCCGCGATAAAAGGTAAAATAAATATACTAAAGTTTTTAAAGTAGAATCCTTCAGCGTTTGCATCTTGAATTCTCAAACCAAAAAGTTCGGGAATTTTGAATAGTGTTCCCGCTAGCAACGCAAAAATCACTACCAGTGCAATATCGCGCCGATTTTGCTGCTTTGCCATTGAATCTATCGGATCTACTAATAAATGTCTCCACAGGTTCTCGGTATTTACTTTGGCAAACTCATGTGAGATCGCATCTACATTTCCTAAACGTTTGACACTAATTAAAAATGATTCATCTGGCGTAAGTCCTGCTGCAATTAAGTCCTCGATTTCGTCCTGCAAATGATTCTCCAATTCATAAATATCGGCATCGCTGAAATTACCATGGGCTCTTAAATGATCGCTCCACGAATGAATCTGTGTTTCCAAATCAAACATCTTGATCCTCCTTACAATTACTTTCTTCATTCCAGGTCCTGGAAAGAGCATTATGAACTATTTTCCACTGTTTTTTTTGCAGTTCCAACTCGATTAACCCACTCTCTTTAATCCTGTAATATTTACGTTGCCGGCCTGCCTCCGATTTATTCCAGTAAGATTCAATTAACAGTTGTTCTTCCAGACGATGTAATACCGGATACAACATACCTTCCGTCCAAATTAGTTGATTCTCAGACATCTCTTTCACGCGCTTGATAATCGCATAGCCATAACTGTCGTAATCCTTAAGAATCGTCAAAATGAGAGGGGTCGCAGAGGCAGCTATCAAGTCTTTAGATACATTCATTTAATCCCCTCGCTATACCTAATACTTCTATGTATAGTTCGCATTATACCTAGATGTTCTATGTATGTCAATCGCAATTATTTATCAATTCAAAAACAAAAAAATGCGTTGGTGTGAGAACTTAAACCTTCTCAATCTACGCATTTAAATATTTCATTATCGAATGTGTCATTCCTTTGGCTGCGCTCAAGGCACAAATATTTAATGAAAGTGTTTCCTAGGTAACGGCGTTCTGTGCCGTTCCTTATTACTGTCAAACTCCAGCTTGAGATTATCAGAACTATCTGTGATAAACTTAAAAAAATTTCATATATATCAATTAGTTATATAGTTAAACGCGAAAAAGGATTCAACTGAAGCCATGCAACCCTTGACCACGATTAACCCAACCTTACAAAAAGGCAGGTGATGTATCTTGGTAGTTAACTCATTACGTAGCTGGCTACATCTATTACAACAAAAAGGCATTCTACAATATGTTAACCGAGAAGTAGACCGCCGCTACGAATTAGCCGCCGTCTCTAAAAAAGCGGATGGTTTATATACCCTTCAGTTCAATCATGTAAAAGGGTCAAATATCCCTGTCGTCACTAATATTGCCTATAGCCGTGAGCTTTTAGCTTTGGCACTCGGTATCCATGTGGAAAAACTCGCTGAACATTTCGCTTGGGCTCAAGGACATCCTGGGCAATGTGTCATGATCCCCTCTGGGCAGGCACCCGTTAAAAGTAAGATCCTACGTCCGGATCTAACCAGCTTACCGATTGTAGTCCATCATGAAAAGGACGGGGGAGCTTTTATAACCGCTGGATTACTCATAGCCAAAGACCCCGAAACAGGAATACGCAATGTTTCAATTCACCGTTTACAAATGTTTTCTCCCCAACACCTTGGTATTCTTATGCTCCCACGACATCTCAGGCATATCTATCAGAAAGCCGAAGCCATGAATGTCCCTTTAGATATCGCTGTGGTTCTCGGTGTCGATCCGATACCCCTCCTTGCTTCCCAAGCCCAAGTACCCCTGGGTTACGACGAGTTGGCTGTTGCAGCCGCCTTGTATGGGGAACCGCTCCCCATGGTTAAATGTGAAACAGTAAACCTTGAAGTACCGGCTCAGGCTGAAATTATTCTCGAAGGCCATATGTTACCTCATGCCCGTCATATGGAAGGACCTTTTGGTGAGTTCCCCAAAACATACACCCCTCCTTATCCCAAACCTATGATTGAACTAACGGCAATGACGACCCGTCAGAATCCTATTTACCATACCATCGTCCCTGCCAGCAACGAACATTTTCTAATCGGTGGGATTCCTCGCGAAGGTGGTTTATTAGAAACTATGCGTAAAACCGTCTCGAATGTCAGGAATGTCCGTTTTACGCCTGGAGGCACTTGTCGTTTCCATGCTGTCGTTTCGATCAATAAAAAATCAGAGGAGGAACCTAAAAACGCCATCTTAGCCGCGATCAACAGCAGCCAAGATATCAAGCATATCGTCATAGTTGACCAAGATATCAATATCTTTAACTCCCAGGATGTTGAATGGGCCATCGCTACACGAACCCAGGCTGGGCGCGATGTTATTATCGCTTGTGATCTTCCAGGTAATCTACTGGATCCTTCAGCAAAAAATGCCATTAGCGATAAAATGGGAATCGATGCTACTGTACCCCTCGGGCAATACGAACGCTTCGCCAAAATCCGCGTACCTGGGGAAGAAAAAATCCGTCTCGATGATTATCTGAAATAACAAAACTAAATTCCTTAATAGCAATTTTTCAGCATCGCTTCTCCATCCTAATTTTCTAGGAAACACTTTCATCCGCTGTTTCATCCATCAAATTCACTACCCCGCTGTCAACTTGACCGCAGTTGTTATTAACAGTCCTATCTGAAACAGGCTGAGATCCTTGGATTACTGACAAGACCTTTTTTATAATATTTAGCTTGTTCATTTGTCTCCTTCTTTCACGGCCCTTCAATAAACTTAGCCAATATATCCTATGAACAATAGGAGAATTCGGAAACTTGGGCGAGGTCTAGGCTAGATGCGATATGAAGCGCATCTAGCCTAGTTTAGTTTTTGTAGCCTGTTTATCTAATTACCATTATTCGAGAATTTCCAGATCATCTGGACTTTTGTCCTTAGCTGGGATTATATCATCTAGATCAATTTTCACTTTTTGTCAAAGGCATAGGTTTAAAGCTAGACAACAAGCGGCAGGGTATAATCAAAGGTGAATTCACCTCGTAAAGTTTACCATTTTTAAAACTATAAGTCTGGCGGAAAACTTCCGTTTCTTTTTGCCAGGGTTTTGAATTGCCCCCGAATACAAAATTACCAAGACTATAAATAATATATTTTCCCTCATATACTTCGAACGGTTGAATGACATGGGGGTGATGACCAAGTACCAAATCTGCCCCTTGGTCAACTGCCAGTCGCCCGAGTTCACGCTGCTTCGGTGTTGGTGTGCTTACATTTTCCGTCCCCCAGTGTATACTCACGATGATCAGTGATGTCTTTTCTTTGAGCATTTGAATTCTATTTGCTAGATCAAACTCAAGATTTACTAAATTAGCACCTTCCTCTAATATTCCTAAAGCATTGACGCCTATCAATCCGATGTTAATTCCATTCTTTTGAAATATGGCAGTTTTACCATACGCAAAACTGATTATACCCATTTTGTCTAAAGCTGCTTCTGTGTCATAAAATCCCTTGTCCAAGAAATCCATACTATGATTATTGGCTAAAGTTACAGCCTCAATGCTGCCATCTTTCAGTATAGTGGTGTAGGATGGGTCTCCTTTAAAAAAGAATGCCTGGCTTCCTTGAAAACTTTTATCCGGTTTTTCCTTCTCCTTTGTTAAAGTTCCTTCTAAATTGGCTATGGTTAAATCATCCTCACTCAGTATCTTTTTTACCCCTTCAAAGAAATAACTTGCTCCATACTTATCGTAGTACTCATTAAAACTTCCGGCATAGAGAAACCGTTCATCCTGACCTAATGTGACGTCTCCAATAGCACTTATAGTGATGTCTACAACCTGGGCAGAATCGGCCGGTTCATAAGTTTCTAGGTCATCGAAATGCCACCACTCAGTTACCAAGGGTTTAAATCCGTACTTGACCATGACTTTTTCCAAATACTTGGCGTTAGCATTTTCATTAGTCCTTGCTGCTGCAGTCGTAAAATTGTCAAACCCCGTAGGCATTGCAATTTCCTTTCCTTTCAGATCCACCAGAGTTAAGTCAATCGCTGATCCCCGAGAGTGGTTGGAATAACCTTTATAAGGATTCGCTACATATCTTGAATCAGGTACAAGGTTCCACATTTTAAACTGGGCTATAGGACCACGATAGGCATCCCAAATTTTAAGAAGAAATCCATTTTGCGCTACCTCTTCGGCTACTTTTTTTAGTTTATCGGCACTTCCTCTACGCAGCAACGCCTTAGGACTATCATAAAGTTTTTGATGAGTGAAATTATCGGTTGTCGCATATTTTATGTCCAACTTCACGGAAGGAATGACTTGTTGGATATCGACAAAATCCGTTTTTTTGATTGGTTCATTGGTAGCATCAATACTTGGAATTGCACTGATGTTATACGTAATACACTGAATTGGTGTATCTGCTCGAGCTTGGGTCGCAAGTCCGAAAGCGAAGATGATGGTTACTAGGATAGAGAAGAATCGGTTGCTCACAAAAGTCCACCTCCCTTTGAATACGTGACTTTTGAGACGACTGATACTATCTAACTTAAAAGTCTTGCCTTTTAAGAACTAAGTATATGATTTAAAATCCCCTAAAAACCTGTCTCTTATCTCAATTTTGCACCGGTAAATTAAAGGCTTAATTCTTAATTAAGGCATTTCTATGAAATTAAACAAGACGCAGAGCAAGTTTCCGTTTGCGGAAATTCGCTCTGCGTCCTTCTCTAGAACATATTCTTTACCCGGGAAGTTCGTCTTTTCCCTAGCCCGCCGAACCACAAAAACAGATTTGTCCTTCCTCTGCTAAGTCATCTGAAATATTTCCTTCATTGATTAACGCATTGCTAAAATCCGGCGTCCCGTTCGCGAAGATTGCTTCGACAACATCCTTGTTGTTTATCATGATATTTGTGATAGCCAAAACAACCTCGGGCACTAAGTTCAGTCTTTCTAACCACTGAAAACAATAAAAACGGGTTACTGGATGACGTGAGCCATCCTTAGGAGGTGTAGCGAACCATACTGTATAACTGTACCCTTCATAAGACTCATCCTTACAACGATTAAACGTAGCAGTGTCAGGAATTGAAATCTTATGCCTCCCCAATTTGTTCGAGGCATTATGGGCTTCTTGGATTTTCTGAGCGTCAAGATTCTTTTTCAGGAAATTTATGACTGCAGCATCTGCCAGAGTGCTGGTATCTCCCATAGTCCGACCCTCGGCGATGTCCTTAAGAAGACGCCTCATAATCTTTCCGCTTCGAGTCTTAGGCAACTCTGCCGTCAAAAAAATGTCATCCGGGCGTGCGAGTGAACCGATTTTTAGGACAACATGTGCTTTTAGCTCATCAATGAGCCCATCATGGATACTAATCCCTTCTTTTAAACTGACGAAGGCAAACACCGCTTGCCCCTTCACTTCATGAGTTTTGCCTACACAGGCTGCTTCAGCAACCGACGGATGATCCACCAATGCACCTTCTACTTCTGCAGTCCCAATCCGATGCCCCGAAACATTGATGACATCATCCACACGTCCAATAACCCAGAAATAACCATCGTCATCCCATTTTGCTTCATCCCCAGTAAAATACACACTTGGAAACTGGCCCCAATACGTGTCCTCATAGCGTTTGTCATCACCATACACCGTTTTGAGCATCGCTGGCCAGGGTTCACGAACTACTAAATACCCGCCCTCACCTTTCGGAACGAGATTCCCCTCATGATCCACGATCTCAATATGGACACCAGGGAATGGAATCGTGCACGAGCCTGGCTTAAGAGGGGTAATCCCTGGAATGGGTGTCATCATAATCATACCTGTTTCCGTTTGCCACCAGGTATCTACTATGGGACAGCGCTCTCCCCCAATAAATTTATAATACCACATCCAAGCTTCTGGATTAATGGGTTCTCCGACCGAACCCAAGAGCCGTAAACTTGAAAGATCCCTGCCCAAAGGATAGCTTTCCCCCCATTTCATAAACGTGCGAATCGCAGTTGGTGCAGTATATAAAATTGTAATCCTATATTTCTCA
>JAJYAS010000181.1 GCA_021779415.1 Bacillota bacterium | reverse complement strand
CAATGGCGTCAAGGAGCATTTCGATGATTTTCATTCCCTGAGTCGTTACTTTCATTTTTTGGATGGGGTTAAAAAGTAAGTAGCGTCTGTCTTCATCCGTTGCAGAACGGAAATAATCCAAACTCCTTAAAGCATACAGTTTCATGGCAATCAAACGGGCATAGGACTCTGTGAAGATTTTCTGAATATGTGGAAAAGCAGTTACTTTTTTACCGTACAATTCCCGGTTGGAAGCATGATTCAAGGCTTCATAATATGCATGGGTACAGATCCCTACGGAGGCAAAGCCTAATTGAAATTTGCCAATATTGACAGAAGAAAGCGCAGAATCCCACGCTAAGGGTCCACTGGAAAGAATATCATCAGGCGTGATGGGATATTCAATAAGTTCATAATCTCCGACATAGGCAGCACGGACTCCGGACGTTGAGATTTTCTTAATTAATTTATAATTGCGATGTTGGCTGTCGACGACAAAAAAGACGTAATCTTGAGTATCTTTATATCTTGCAAAAGTTGAAACAAGGGCAGCTTTATTGGCATTGCCAATGTAGTATTTCCCTCCGTTTGCCAGGTAGTTGCCATCGCCAGTAGGAGATAATGCCATTTCATTACTGTAGAGGTCGGCGCCATGGGTCTTTTCGGATAAGCCGAAAGCAAAAATCCCTCCCTCTTTAAGCTTCTCAGCGGTTAAATGTTTGGCTTTCTCGTTATCTCCCATCCAAATTGGCCCAAGTCCAAGAATGGTAACCTGATAGGTGTATTGAAACGATAGCGAATAAAAGGCACTAATTTCGTTGAATTCACAGACGCGGCTTAGATCAAAGCGTGAGTCGGGGGCACCATAACCGGTGGGGGTTAAAAGTGTGGCAAAAACTGCTTCTTTTTTAATGAATTTTAGAAAATCAGAATACCATCGACTGGCCTGATCGTCCTCTTTAATGCTTTCAAGACCCTTGTCCTCGAAAAATCGGATTGTCTTCTCCATTAATACTTTAGATTGGAAATCTGCTTGCGGACTTTCATACTTTTGTGGATTGAGTAATAGAGACATGAAACCACACCTTTCTCCTTTAAATGATTAATGAATGATGATTCACCAATTATCTTAATTATCTCATAAATCCTGAGAATGTAAAGTAAACATTTTCAGTTCGATGGATTGAACTGCTTTGGCGTAAAAGCCGATTTCTTCTGCATTTAGGAGAAATCGGCTTTCACAGTTTCATATTGAAAAAGGGAATTTTCATCATTCCTTCGCTCGAAAATTTGGAACTATCACTTCCGATCCAGAAGAGGGTCATTTCGGATAACCTTGGGGAGTAAGCTATGGGATTTCAATATTTTTTTAAAATCTTTATTTAATAAAATTTCTGTCTCGTGTCCGGTATTTCTATGACATTTTAAGCAGGACTCGCCATTCTTGATTGATTCGTAATGATCAATTTTTGGCGTATTCGTAAGTTTCATAGCTTCGGGGTGCTTTCCCATATCACCTAAATGACAGGCTATACAATTACCTTCGAAGATAATTGCATTTGTTGGTACTGTATAGTTGCCACTCATTTGTTGAAGTACGTAGTTAAGCCCTCTTGCTTTGGAGTGTGTTTTTCCCAGTTCTCCTCGGGGCTGGTGACAGTCTAAACAGGTTATATTTTTATGAGGAGATTGTTCCCACGAAGAAACATAAGGACTTACTTCATGGCATCGGGTACAGAAGGAAGGCGAAGAAGTAACTACATATCCAATTTGAAACAATGTATAACCAACGACTAAAACTATAGTAATTACTAAAATAACTTTTTTCCACATAAAACCCCACCCCCTTTACATGTCAGTCTGCCCAAAGTGAAGCATAATTATAGGGCGTGGGGTTCTACAATTATTTCTTGGTATAGGATAATCAGGGCCTTATTCCTATTTGTGCATCTTGTAAAAAGATAAGGGATGATAAGGGATACTGGAACCGTGTGGAAAATTACATTGAGGATCATTCTGAGGCAGAATTTACACATGATATCTGTCCAGAATGTTCCAAGGAATTGTATTCTAAGATGTAAGAAAGATTGAATAACAGAAATAATAAAATGTTAGTTTGAACGTATGAAGGATCGTTGTAAGTTTGAAAAACCTCCCCTGTAGAACAGGAGAGGTTTTTCATTACCAATTATTATTACGGGGCATAGATTGGAAGCATTCTCGACAATATACTGGTTTATCACCGGATGGCCGAAATGGAACTGTCGTCTCTCTTCCACACGATGCACATATGGCAGGAAACATTTCGCGTTCCTGACGTGTGTTATAACCACCAGAAGGTCGAGATTGAGCCTTTTTAGCTGCACGACATTGTGGGCATCTCCCGGGTTCGTTTGTAAACCCCTTCTCAGCGAAGAATTCTTGTTCTGATGCAGAAAAGACAAATTCCTGACCACAGTCCCTACAAGTTAAAATCTTGTCACTGAACATAATAAACACCTCTTCGTTTAGTTATGGATTATCAGCCATTGCTCTGCAATGATCATTTAGAGTATAACCACTGTTAGCAACTTCTATTAATGCAATCTCTGGAGTGATAAATTTCAAAAATAAGAATCCCATTGGAGCCTTCAATGGGATAAGGGTTTGGTTTAGACACTCTATTTTCTATCTATATATATCAAGAATTCCTGTGTAACAGTTGGCCTTCTTTGTAAGAGGGTATTTCGACTCTATGAAATCCTGCATATTCCCGTAAATTCGTTTCTTTTCAAGGTTGCCCATACGTAAGTCATAAAGTATTAGGGTTAATGTGTAATACACAGATTCTAATTCGCTTAACTCCTCAGCGCTCAAACCATGCGGTAGGGTTATAGGATTATGATGAAACGGCTCAGAAATGCACGTCCTATAAATAGTCAGTATTTGGTTGAATTCTCGAATTGAGGTAAAATTAAAATTTGACACAACGTAACCCCCCGAAACAATGCTAAAACATTGTACGGTCAGTTCTGAAAATTTAGAACTAAATGATATCTGGCAAGAGAGTTACAAGGATATAATTTCTTTCTATATTGGTAATAATTATGTAAGTGACACTATTTGGAATCGAAATTCCTGAGTAGAGATAAAGGTATACACAAAATTTCATCGAATACTAAGTCTCAGGGCCAAAAGTAATTGAAGAAATTCATTGAGGAGAGTTTATATGGAAAGACCGCCAAGTAATCCGAGTCGTATGGTCGTTATTGAAAACAAAAGTAGTGGGGAGCGTTTTCTAGTTGATCTTCTAAAGGGTCAAACTTATGACAAAGAACAATACACGAAGATCACTTATGAGGTTCCGCTTAAGAAAGAATTCTGGGATTTACCACGCTTAACGAAGACAAAATGAGGAAAATCTAATTATTGTATTAAGTGTAAAGACATCTATTCATTTTAGAGGTGTCTTTACACTTTTTTGTTTCTCACCCTTAGCCAACATTTTCCTGAAACTTAGCCTAAGAACCAAATTCCAAATGATTGAAATTAACATTAACGCGTTGTGTACGCTATTAAAACATATTCGAGGGACTATGTCCTGAGTGAGGATTATTAATGCGCTGTTTCCAGTAATTTGGTGTTTCGTTTGGGCTATTAGGTGAACCGCTTAGGACTGGGCCTAGCAAGGATTGTAGGTGTTTCATGGACTTTATTGCTAGTGTAAATAATGTATCTGATGGAGAAAGGCACGAGGGAAATTAATTGGCATGGAAATTGCTTATAGAAATGGTTAAGGTATTGTCAAAATAATTAGGGGAGGAATATGAAGAAATCTAGCATGGAATTTGATTTGCATACTCATTCCAGTCAAGGTTCTGCTTGCAGTCGTATGCACATCTGCGACTTAATTCAAGCAGCGAGTCAGAAAGGTCTTGATGGGGTCTGCATCACAGATCATGATTATAGTTGGGACCTAGGGGAGTTGGCTAAACTTCACCGTGAAAGCGGTATACAAGTTTACAGTGGGGTTGAATTGAGCACATCTGTAGGCGAAATCCTGGTATATGGTGTTCACCAGCCCTTGTTACATCTTAGAGATGACCTAGCAAAATTAACCCAATTAGTACATGAGTTGGGAGGTTTCATGGTCGCTGCCCACCCTTTTAGAACTGATTTCGCATTGTGCGCGTTCTCTAGGGAAGAACGTGGTTTGGAGCCGATTGAAGTGGAGGAGATGTGCAGGAGACCGGTGTTTGAGTTTGTGGATACTTTAGAAGTCTATAATGGGCGGAGCAGTTGGCAGGAAATCCAAGCGGCTCGAAAAGCCGCAGTCGTCTTGGATAGAAAAGGAACAGGAGGGAGCGACGCTCACAGCGTACTCAGTGTCGGTTCTTGTGTGACTGTATTTGATAACCCAGTTGAAAGCGAAATCCAATTGGTGGCTCAATTGCGAAATGGACATTTCCAGGCAAAGAAAAAGGAGGTATAACGGCATGTGTTGGGTATGTGAAAAATATGGTAACGGGGAGAAATGGTATCTAAACCCGGAAAATTATGCTCGTCGCCTTTATAAAGTGCGCAAAGAAGGCAAAGAAGCAGCGGGTGCTGATGCTGATCCACAGGCAGCGGGGATGGGTGCAGGAGTAGTGGCAGAGTTAGTTAAAGCACGGATTAGCGGAGACCAAGAATGGGAAGACGAAATTAAACGAGATGCCTTGGAGCATGCCTATCAAACCCATTTCGGACAGGTTGTGACGTTAGACGAATATTTGCAGATTTTAGACACCGCTTATCCCTTGGCTAAAATGACATGCGGCTGTCGTCGTGTGCAGAGGGGTATGCCGGATGAAGAGAACTTTACGTGCATGGGTATCGGACCCGGCATGTACAAGTGGGAACGTTGGCCTGAGACCTATCATGGTGGGGTAGAGTTTGTCACTCCAGAGGAGGCCAAAGAATGGGCCATGATGAACCACAAAGAAGGGCGTGTGCAGACAGTTGATGTATTTGGTACACCCTATATCGGCGGACTCTGTCAATGTGAGTATCCAGGGTGTGTCGCGGTGCGTAATCGAATTGACTATGATTTTAAATTTCTATTAAAGGGGCATACAGTGGCTAAAGTAGATCGAGAGAAATGCACAGGGTGTAAAAGCTGCTTGGGTCGCTGTCAGTTTAAGGCTCTAAATCTGGAGGTCTATACGAACAAGGCTTATATTGATCTGGATCAATGTTTTGGCTGCGGACTCTGCGTGACAGCTTGCCCAAGTGGGGCTATAGAATTGCTAGACAGGCAAAGCATGCCTGGATTAGCTGAGAACTGGTAAGGGGGGAACCAAATGATTGCTCAAATTGGCTTTGACTATGATTTATGTAAAGATCCCTTGAGCTGTCGAAAGTGTTTAAGTGTGTGTCCATCGGTTGTTTTCGTGTGCGGGCCCACAAAGGTATGGAAAGGACGAGAGAGCGATCCTAGTGAATATCGAATTGTAGGGCGCTATTTCGACAAGTGTTCCGGTTGTGGCGACTGTGTTAAGGTTTGTCCTAATGGCGCGATTCAACTTAATTTCGTACCACGCGAGGAGTTGGCCCAGAAGTTTAGAGAAGAAAGGGCCGCCCAATTAAGGGAACGTAATTCTTAGTAAATAACGATACTTGGACAATTATTAATGAAGGGGAGTTAAGTATGGCTTTGGATTTTAAGGTCTTGCAAAAAGTCAAAGGCAACCCGAGTACTGAGGTGGCGGCTGAACGTCGTTTGAAGATAAATCCCGGACAGGATTATGCCTATGATCTACCCAAAGAATTAATTTATGCTGTCAACAAAGAATTCCCGCTTGAAGGTCTGATTAACCCTGCTGGAGAAACTAGCGAGGATTTTTTAGCAAAACAGGGAAAGACGTTTATGAGCCTTTTGATAAGGAAAGCTGATTCCGACGCCTACCGAGATCGAACGGCTGACATGATAGAACGCGTGGCCCAGCAAACCGGGATTCGGTTTCCCCATGTCTTTGAACGGTATGTTGAACTCGGCATTTTAACTCTGCGCCCGCGGGATGCATGGACTGTCACGGAAGCGACGACCAAGGCCTTAAAAGTTCGCAGTTTTAACTGCAGCCTTGGTAAGATGTTCGCTGAAAAAGGACTCAACAATTGTCAGGCATTCTGTTTGGCAGCTAATCAGGAAGCAGCAGAAAAGGCGGGAACCAATTTGCAAATGACCTACAGTAAAGATGCAGACGGTAGTGGGTTATGCGAACTTTCTTTCCGACTGACACAAGGAGGCTAATCGTGCACATTGGACATAACGAGGATGATATGGATCATGAAAGCTTAGCTATGAGGCATTTAGGGGAGGGTATTCTTAAGGAACGTGCGGGCTACCTGCATGAAGCTTTAAACGAGTATATGGTAGCCAATGTTCTCGATCCTGGATTAGAAGTGGTGCAGACAAAACTAGGTGATCTAAAACAGAAGATGGGTCTCTGAAAAGTAGGATCGATCACAGAAAGAGGAGGGCGGAGTGTATGATTGGGAAAGAATTAATTGGTCGAGAGAGTGAGCCTGTTGTATTAAAAATTAAACTCGAAGAAGTGCGTAGATTTGCCGAGGCTATAGGGGTTAGGTTCGACAACCGGGTGCCTGCGACATTTGTAGGAACGATGCTTCAGGCAAACATTCCTGGAGTTGAATTGCCCATTCCAGGTATGATTCACGGAGAGCAGAAAATAACATATCAGCGCCCGCTCTGTGTGGGAGATAGCCTTACTTGTAAGAGGTGCATTAAGGATGTCTATGAACGCAGCGGTAAGCTGGGAACAATGACTTTTGTGGTGGTTGAAACCACTGGTTGTGATTTAGCCGGTGAATTAGTGTTTACTAGTAGTTCCGTCGTAATCGCCCCAACAAAGGG
>JAJYAS010000180.1 GCA_021779415.1 Bacillota bacterium | reverse complement strand
ATCATCGATTTAGGGGGGAGCAAGTACGATGGAATTTGTTAAAATGCATGGTCTGGGGAATGATTTTGTTTTCCTAGACCATTTTTCTGTTTCAGCCGACGTGGATTATCCGAAGTTGGCCCAAAAGCTCTGCCACCGACAGTTTGGCATCGGCGGGGATGGGTTAGCCGTAATACTCCCTTCGAAAGTCGCAGATGCTCGGATGCGCATCTTTAATCCTGACGGGTCCGAACCGGAAATGTGTGGGAATGCTTCACGTTGTTTTGCACGGTATGTTTATGATCAAGGGATTGTACAACATAACCCAATGCGTGTTGAAACTCTTGCTGGGGTTTTAACCTTACGGCTTAATATCCAAGACGGCCAAGTTCAAGGGGTGCGGGTGGATATGGGTGAGCCTATTTTGCGGGCCGACCTTGTTCCTGTTCTGGGCCAAGGGGAACCGGTGGTTGCGCAACCACTCGAAGTTTTAGGGAAAACCTTCCAATACACGGCAGTTTCCATGGGGAACCCGCACTGTGTCATCTTTGTGGAGGATTTTGATACGCTTGATTTTGAACGTATTGGTCCTGCAATTGAAAAACACCCGTTGTTTCCTCGTAAAACCAATGTTGAGTTCATTCGCATCGACTCCCCTCGTGAAATGACCATGAAAGTGTGGGAACGGGGTGCTGGACCGACGCTGGCCTGTGGTACGGGTGCCTGTGGCTCTACGGTAGCCGCTGTGCTCAACCAAAAGACAGAACGTGCCGTGACCGTTCATTTGCCGGGCGGAGATTTATTTATTGAATGGGGACCAGACAATCATGTCTATATGACAGGTCCCGCTACTTACGTGTTTAAGGGTATGTGGTTGGAGAATTAGCGCCATCTAGTTTGATCAAAGCATTGAAGGAGGATTTCTGATTATGGAAGAAGCACAACGAATTCAGGCGTTGCCCCCGTATTTATTTGCCCGGATTGACGAAAAAATAGCAGACGCTAAGGCCAAAGGGGTAGATGTCATTAGTCTGGGAATTGGGGATCCTGATCTGCCAACCCCAGATCATATCATTGACAAGTTGGTAAAAGCAGCACACAACCCGGAGAATCATCGTTACCCCTCTTATGTAGGCATGTTAGAGTTTCGCTCAGCGGTGGCGGAGTGGTATAAACGACGTTCGAATATTGAACTTGATCCGAAAACCGAAGTGGTTACTCTCATCGGATCTAAAGAAGGGATTGCCCACATTGCGTTTTGTTACATTAATCCAGGAGATATTGCCTTGATTCCTGATCCTGGTTATCCAGTCTATGCCGTTGGGACCTTGCTGGCGGGCGGAGTTCCGTATATCATGCCACTCAAGGAAGAAAACGGTTTCTTGCCTGATTTAGACGCGATTCCAGCAGAAGTGGCTCAAAAAGCGAAATTGATGTTCTTGAATTATCCCAATAACCCTACCGGTGCCATTGCAGATGAAAGCTTCTATTTAAAAGTGATTGAGTTTGCCAAGAAATATGACATCATTGTTTGCCATGATGGTCCTTACTCGGAAATTGCTTTTGAGGGGTATAAGCCTTTGAGTTTCCTAGAGGTTCCAGGGGCTAAGGAAGTTGGAATTGAGTTTCATTCAATGTCCAAAACTTATAATATGACGGGTTGGAGAATTGGTTGGGCGGCAGGAAATGCTAGGGTCATTGAAGCTTTAGGTCGTATTAAATCGAACATTGACTCGGGGGTTTTTCAAGCAATCCAAGAGGCTTCGATTGAAGGGCTTTTGGGAAATCAGGACATTATCCAAGAAATTATTAAGATCTATCAGGAACGCCAAGATATCGTAATCGAAGGGCTAACTGCTCTCGGGTGGAAGGTGGAACGGCCTAAGGCTACGATCTATGTTTGGCCCAAAGTGCCTAAAGGGTTTACTTCAGCTTCTTTCTGCGAGTTAGTCTTAGATAAGGCGGGGGTAGTACTTACTCCTGGCAACGGCTATGGGGAATATGGTGAGGGTTACTTCCGTATTTCGTTGACGATTAGTACTGAGAGACTTAGGGAAGCACTGAGGCGCTTACAGGATAACCTTGGGAAATTTGAATTTTAGGCGAGAATAAGACAATAGTAGTTGTTTGGGGCGCTATCCCGACAGCAAAGAGCCTTTCACATATGTGGAAGGCTCTTTGCTGCTTCTGGTGAAGCTGCGGCGAAAGGAAATTACTTGCACAATCTGTTATACTATAGTTAGGAATGACTATCCAAATTAACAGGCAAAGCTTTAAGGATGTTAATAAATAATAAAGGGGTGAACGATCCGGTTAATCCGTGGTTTAACCGGGCGACGTATGGCAAATAGCATGACTGGATTTGGGCGTGGGGAGGCGAGCGGGAACGGTTATCAGTTCTCCGTAGAACTTAAATCCGTTAACCATAGATTCTTAGAGATTGTTGTAAGATCCCCACGTAATTTTGTGGGGTTTGACGGACGGATACGCAAAATCGTACAAGAAAAGTTCCAGCGCGGACGAATAGAAGTGTTTGTCAATGGGGTGGAAACAGAAGGAAGAAAGAGATTGGTGAAGGTTGACAAAGAATTAGCGCTGTCGTATGATAAGTCATTGAAGGATCTTGCTTTAGCCATAAATACCCCGTATGAAGCGGATATTTACCGTTTAGTCGCTTTACCGGAGGTTCTTGCGGTTGAAGAGCCTGAAATTGAGTTTGATGTTTTATGGGGGACTTGTGCTGAAGCCCTTTTGAAAGCCTCCGATGGTTTCGGGCAAATGCGCGGTGCTGAAGGAGAAAAGTTAACGATCGATCTATTACAGAGGCTCGATCTCATTACCGGGTTTCTACAGTCGATTGCCGAGCGTTCACCTTTGGTCGTAACAGAGTACCAAGAACGTCTGAAGGAACGCATTCAACCCCTCTTAGGTGAGGTCGAATTGGATGCGGCTCGACTTGCGAATGAAGTGGTCTACTTTGCGGAGCGCACATCGATTACAGAAGAGCTGGTTCGTTTTGACAGCCATTTAGCTCAATGTCGTGACGCCTTGCAAAGTTGCGAACCCGTCGGGCGCAAACTGGATTTTTTAGTTCAGGAATTGAACCGAGAAATTAATACCATTGGATCAAAAGCAAATGATATAGGGATTGGTCAAATGGTGGTTAGTGTGAAAAGTGAATTAGAAAAGGTACGCGAACAAATTCAAAATTTAGAGTAATGGAGGACTCACCTTGGACATTAAACTCATTAACATTGGGTTTGGCAATATAGTATCTGCCAACCGAATTATATCCATTGTAAGCCCGGAATCCGCTCCAATCAAACGCATCATTCAAGAAGCGCGGGATGCAGGCATGCTTATCGATGCAACGTATGGTCGGCGTACTCGTGCTGTGATTATCTGTGACAGTCATCATGTGATTCTTTCTGCAGTTCAACCAGAAACAGTGGCTCATCGTCTTTCCAGCAAAGAGTCCAGTACACACGCAGAAGACCCAGCAGATTAGGGGTGTAGCGTGGAAAAGAGTCAAGGCTTATTAATTGTATTATCAGGCCCTTCTGGAGCGGGCAAAGGAACGCTTTGTCAAGAATTGCTGCGTCAAATGCCCAGTCTTAGATATTCTGTCTCCATGGCAACGCGATCCCCTCGCCCTGGGGAAGTGGAAGGTATCCATTATTATTTTGGTACGAGGGAAGAATTTGAATCCATGATTGCTCGTGACGAATTGCTGGAATGGGCCGAGTTCTGTGATAATTACTACGGGACGCCACGATTCGCGGTCGAGCAAGCACTTCAAGAGGGACTGGATGTTATTTTAGAAATTGAAATCCAAGGCGCCTTGCAAATCAAAAAGCGGTTTCCTCAAGGAGTATTTACCTTTATCGTACCACCTTCCCTAGATGTTCTCTCTGAACGCATCCACAAACGTGGAACAGAGACTGAAGAAGTTATCCAGAAACGATTAGCTACAGCAATTCAGGAGCTGGAATATGTGAGTGAGTATGATTACGTTGTTGTTAACGATGAAGTCCCTGTTGCTGTCGATAAACTAAAAAGTATTCTTGTCGCTGAGAAATGCCGAGTAAAACGGAAACCGTTTGTTTTTAAGGGGGAGTCTGTATGAAACAACCTTCACTCGATCGCTTAATGGATAAGGTGGATAGCAAGTACACGTTGGTCCTCGTCGTTGCCAAGCGGGCGCGTATGATCATGGAAGAAGCAAGGCATGAGGATTTAGCGAAAGGCGTGAAGCCGGTAAGCATCTCCCTTGAGGAGATTTCACGTTCTCATTCAACGTATGAATGTACTCCTGAAGAGGATTTGTAATGTTAACGGGTAAAAAAATTCTCGTTGGAATTACTGGCGGGATAGCAGCATACAAAGCAGCGGAAGTTGTTAGCCGCTTGCGTAAATTGCACGCCCAAGTCCACGTGGTGATGACCAAGTCGGCAACGGAGTTTATTGCTCCGCTTACCCTGCAGAGTCTTTCAGCAAATCCCGTATATGTGGATCTGTTTGAGGAACCTAAACTGTGGAATGTTGAACATATTGCTTTAGCTGAGCATATCGACGTAGCACTTGTTGCTCCAGCCACAGCCAATATCTTAGCAAAGATGTCGCTAGGGTTAGCGGATGATTTTCTATCGACGGTTCTATTAGCGACTCGAGCACCGATTTTTGTGGCCCCGGCCATGAACCATGCGATGTATCATCATCCGGCGACTCAAGATCATATAGTGCGTCTTCAAGAACGTGGGGTTCAGTTGATTGGACCTGACACAGGCTTTCAAGCGTGTGGATCCGAAGGGGACGGACGTATGAGCCAGCCGGTGGAAATCGTGGAATCCTTAGCGCGGTTTTTCGTTGGGGCGGATTGGTTAAAAGGGAAAAAGGCCCTTGTGACTGCGGGCGGAACACAAGAACCACTTGATCCGGTTCGTTACTTGGGCAATCGAAGTTCCGGTCGGATGGGGTATGCTATCGCTCAAGCGTTACAGGAAGCCGGAGCTGAGACTATTCTTGTGAGTGCGCCCAGCGACTTGCCGGCTCCAGCTGGAGTGACCTTTATACAGGTGCAAACCGCCCTAGAGATGTATGACGCCGTCTTGACGCGGTTTTCCGAAGTGGATGTTGTCATAAAGGCTGCAGCCGTTGCGGATTATCGCCCAGCGGTTCAAGCCGAACAGAAAATTAAAAAAGATGGGACTAGTCGCATGCTGGAGTTGATTCCGAACCCTGATATATTAGCTGAACTTGGACGTCGAAAAACGTCTCAGGTTCTTGTTGGGTTTGCGGCTGAGACGGAGAATCTCTTGGCGAACGCTCAGGATAAAATGCAGAGAAAAAATGTAAATCTCCTAGTGGCTAATGATGTGACTAAGTTGGGAGCAGGCTTTGGTAGCCTTACAAATATCGTTAGTTTTCTCTTCCCAGATGGAAGAAAAATAGATTTCCCTCAGATGAGCAAACATGAGGTTGCACGACATCTCGTTCGCGAGGTTGCCACCCTCCTCGGTGTCGAAACAAAGGAGTGAACTAAATGGTTAGAAAATTATTCACCTCAGAGTCTGTGACTGAAGGGCATCCAGATAAGATCTGTGACCAAATTTCCGATGCCATTCTGGATGCGATTTACGCGCAAGACCCTAATGCTCGTGTGGCTTGTGAAACGACGGTTACGACAGGCTTGGTTCTGGTAAGCGGTGAAATCACGACCACGTGTTATGTTGATATTCCTCATGTTGTACGGGAAACAATTCGCGGGGTAGGTTATACACGGGCTAAATATGGCTTTGATGCGGATACCTGTGCGGTCTTAACCTCGATAGGGGAGCAATCTGCTGATATTGCGCTGGGCGTGAATCGGGCTTTAGAAGCGAAAACTGGCGAAATGACGGATCGTGATATTGAAGCGATTGGAGCCGGTGACCAAGGTATGATGTTCGGGTATGCGACAAATGAGACTGAAAGTTTCATGCCACTTCCAATTGATTTGGCGCATCGTTTGTCACGCAAACTCAGTGAGATGCGAAAATCCGATTTCTTAAGTTACCTTCGCCCAGATGGTAAAACTCAAGTTACCGTGGAATACGAGGATAACAAGCCGATTCGGGTAGATACCATAGTTATCTCAACTCAGCATCATCCGGATGTTACCCAAGATCAAATTCGCCGTGATTTACTTCAATATGTTGTCTATCCGACCGTTCCTAGAGAACTGATAGATGAGGAGACGAAGTATTTCATCAACCCAACTGGACGGTTTGTTATCGGTGGTCCTCAAGGAGATTGCGGTCTCACGGGACGCAAGATTATTGTCGACACTTATGGTGGGATGGCTCGCCATGGCGGTGGCGCGTTTTCCGGTAAGGATCCCACAAAAGTTGACCGTTCGGCTGCTTATGCGGCGCGTTATGTGGCGAAAAATGTCGTTGCTGCCGGGTTGGCTGATCGGTGTGAGTTGCAAATCGCTTATGCCATTGGCGTAGCCCGTCCGGTATCCGTCTCTGTTGAGACGTTTGGAACAGGAAAGATTGAGGATCATAGAATTGTTGAGTTTATACAGCAGACGTTTGACCTTCGGCCGGCAGGTATCATCAAGGCTTTGGACCTGCGACGCCCAATTTACCGTCAAACTGCAGCGTATGGGCATTTTGGCAGAACGGATCTCGACCTGCCCTGGGAAAGAACGGACAAAGTTGAAGCCTTGAAGAAACTGGCGGGTCTGTAAATTTAGTAAATTTAGTGAGTCCTCTTGATCACAATGTGATTTAAGGGGACTCTTTTCTATGAACTTTTTACCTTGACAAGGAGCAGATAATTTAGGTATGATAACCAAAACTGTAGTATATTAGATCTTAAAATCTTGATTTAGATGAAACGTGTTCTAAAAGT
>JAJYAS010000179.1 GCA_021779415.1 Bacillota bacterium | reverse complement strand
ACACATCCATGGTAATATCGCTTAGAGTTGAGCAGCCCGTCAAAATCATGGCTTGTTTGAGTTCATTGGTCATTGTGTTAATCGCTATGGCAACTCCTTCGGCACCTCCGCCATAAGCCGCAATTACGAGTGGTCTGCCAATCAGGACTGCATCCGCACCAAGTGCCAACATTTTTAAAACATCCGTACCGTTTCGAACTCCGCCGTCAACAATCACAGGAATTCGTCCATCAACTACTGCAGCAATTTCCGACACCACTTCAGCCGTCCCCGGCGTGTGATCAAGCACACGTCCTCCATGATTCGATACGACAAGTGCAGCGGCACCCACCTCCAGGGCCATTTCGGCTTCGTCCACTGTCATGATTCCTTTTATAATAAAGGGCAAAGACGTGCTAGAAATAATTTCTTTCATTTCATCTTTCGTTTTTGGCCCAACAGGTTGACCCTTTAAAGCCATCGTGACTAGGCCAGCTCCATCTGTATCCATGCCCACTGCAAGAACTCCCACTTGCTCAGCACGACGAAGAAACTCTAAGACTTTTTCCTGCTCTCGGGGTTTGACGAATGGAATACCACGACCGTCTACCCCGGCAATAGCATTCAGGCCAGGATTATACATTGTCGGGTCTGCTGTATCGCCAGTACAAGCTAAAGACCCCGACATATAACAGCCCTGAATCAAGTTCTCTGCCCATTGCTCTTCGTCTAAAGCTCCGCCCATATTCCATGTATTCCCGGTAATAGGTGCAGCAAGAATCGGGGTTAAAAGCTCTTGACCAAACAGTTTGTACCTTGTATCTGGGTTTTTAGCAGCGTGAAGTGCTCTCATATTTAGGCGAAACGCTGCCAGTGCTTCCACGTTATTTTTAAACGATGCCGCAGTACCCAATCCTCCCATGCCCGGAACTTCCCCTGCACAGACCTTACCATTACATTCGGGGCAAACCCGACAAAACCCCTTGAGCTTTTCCCGCGCAGTTTGGCGAACTGTTTTCATATCCATTTCAAAATCCTCCACTCATTTAAATTCATTAAGAGCCTTCAGCTTTCAGCTCTCAACTTATCTTCATAAATCCATCGTTTCTGGCTCAACTGTTTTTATAGCTCATTCAACACATATCGCTCAATGGCCTCAGCGACTCCGTCTTCCTCATTGGTGGTTGTTACGATATCCGCCTGCTCCTTAATTTCCTGGCGAGCATTTCCCATAGCCACTCCTACACCCGCGTATTTAATCATTTCTAAATCATTAAAACTATCCCCGATGGCCATGACCTCTCCTTGGGCAATTCCGAATTGCTTGGCCAAAGCGGCTAAAGCGACACCCTTATTGACGGAACAATCCGTCATCTCTAAGAAAAAGGGCTTAGATTTTGTAACGTGCACCTTTTCCCCATAGCGTTGTCCCAACAAGGGGGCTAATTGATCGAGCTCCGTTTCCCCAGCCATAAGGAGAATCTTCTCTACCCCTTCTAGCTCCTGAGAAAGCAGGATGGATAGGTCTGCTTCCTCAATCTGAACACTTGAGATCCGAGCATACTCCTTTGACCATTCATTCACTTGAGTCGTAATAACGCGATCTTTGAGATAAATTTGGGCATAAAGCCCTCGATCCGCAACATATTGGACGATTTCGGAAGCCAATGTACTGGGAATAACGCGCCGAAATAAAATCTCTCCACTTAAAACTTGTTGGATCATCGCCCCATGGTACGTAATCACAGGGACGTCCAGCCCCAGTTGTTCTGCATAGGGACGCGTAGAAATGGGCATCCGCCCAGTTGCAATTGTCATTTTTACGCCCTGTGCCTGTGCTTTTTGAATCGCCTTTACGACACGGGGAGAAATTGTCCAATTATCCCTAAGCAATGTGTCATCAAGATCCATAGCTACTAATCGAATCGCCAATACCTTTGCCACTCCTTAAGTTTACATATTCGTAGTTCATGGTTTCTATTTTATTCGCCAGAGAAAAAGGCATTCCTTTCCCTTTAGACAAATTTGTAATTCTGCTTCTACCCTAAATAACGCTTTAAATACTGCCCTGTATAGGATGATGGGAAAGCGGCGATCTCCTCCGGTGTCCCTGCGATTACAACTTCTCCGCCTCGATTTCCCCCTTCCGGTCCCAGATCAATAAGCCAGTCTGCCGTTTTGATAACATCAAGATTATGCTCAATGACGAGTACCGTATCCCCAGCATCCACCAAACGATGAAGGACATGAAGGAGCTTATCTATGTCTGCTGTGTGCAAGCCTGTCGTCGGTTCATCAAGAATATAGATCGTCTTCCCCGTGCTACGTCGGCTCAACTCAGTCGCAAGTTTAATACGCTGTGCTTCTCCCCCGGATAAGGTGGTTGCGGGTTGTCCCAGACGAATATAGCCAAGCCCCACATCCTGCATCGTCTGGAATTTACGGGAGATTTTTTGAACTACTTTGAAAAACTCCACTGCTTCATCCACTGTCATATCTAGGACGTCGGCAATACTTTTTCCTTTATAATGCACTTCTAAGGTCTCGCGGTTATACCGCTTTCCTTCACAAACTTCACAGGGAACGTAGACATCCGGCAAGAAATGCATCTCAATCTTGATAATTCCATCTCCACGGCAGGCCTCACACCGTCCGCCTTTGACGTTAAAGCTAAATCGTCCTGGTTTGTAACCCCGCACCTTGGCCTCTGGAGTTATGGAAAAGAGTTCTCTGATAAAATCAAAAACACCGGTATAGGTTGCGGGGTTTGAGCGAGGAGTCCTCCCAATCGGAGATTGATCAATTTCAATGACCTTTTCCAGATGCTCTAACCCCTCCAACCGATCATGGGCCCCAGCACGAAGCCGCGCTCCATTGAGTTTGGACGCTAATCCTTTATAGAGGATCTCGTTGACCAAGGTACTTTTACCAGAGCCGGAAACTCCGGTCACACAAGTAAAGACCCCTAAAGGGATGCGAACATGAATATTTTTTAGGTTGTTTTCCCGTACACCAGAAACTTCAAGCCACTTTCCGTTGGGCTGTCGACGCTCTCTGGGCACTGCAATCTGTTTTGCCCCACTCAAATATTGCCCTGTGATGGAGTCTTTATTGGCCCTGATTTCCTCAATCGTGCCCTCGGCCACGACCCGTCCGCCGTGGGCACCAGCTCCAGGACCGATATCAATAATATGGTCTGCAGCAACCATCGTATCCTCATCATGCTCTACTACGATCAAGGTATTTCCGAGGTCCCTTAAATGTTTAAGGGTTGTGAGCAACCGAGCATTATCCCGCTGGTGAAGCCCAATACTCGGTTCATCTAGGACATAAAGGACCCCCATTAGGCTTGACCCAATCTGTGTCGCAAGACGAATGCGCTGTGCTTCTCCACCAGAGAGTGAACCCGCCGCTCTTCCGAGGGTCAGATAGTCCAAACCAACATTCATCAGGAACCCAAGTCTCTCTCTTATTTCCTTCAAAATTTGGTGGGCAATTGTTTCTTCTTTCGGCGTGAGGGTCAATTGATCGAGGAAGCTTAGTGTTTCTGTAATCGGAAGGCGAGTCAAATCATCAATAGAGATCCCGCCCACCTTCACGGCTAACGCTTCTGGTTTCAGGCGTTTCCCCTGACACTCTGGGCAAGGGTTTTCACTCATATACCCTTCAATTTCGGTACGCACCATATCTGACGTTGACTCCCTGTACCTGCGCTCGAAAAGGGGGACAAGTCCTTCGAAGTTGGTGTTATACGTCTTTAATTGATCGAAGATATTCTGATACTGGAATGAAATAGGGCTCTCTGTTCCGTAGAGCAATCCTTTCCACTGGTGATCCGTGAGTTCTTTTAAAGGGGTTTCCATCCCAAATCCCAAGTTCTGAGCTACAGCCCCCATCATTTTCGGGTAATAAGTTGAGGTGGATTTTGCCCAAGGCGCTATCGCCCCGGTTGCCATAGACAGGGAACGGTCCGGAATGAGCAGGTCTATGTCGACTACAAGATTTGCCCCTAGTCCAGTACACGCCGGGCAAGCACCATAGGGACTGTTAAAGGAAAAAAGTCGAGGGGAAATCTCTTCGAGCGCGATCCCACAATCTGGACAGGCGAAGTTCTCGCTGAAGAGCATCTCCTCTCCGTCAATAATGTCCGCGATGAGATTCCCTTCGCCAAGTTTGAGAGCTGTTTCCAAAGAATCCGCTAAACGTTCCGCGCTTTCAGGCTTCAGGGAAATACGATCAATCACGACTTCAATGGAGTGTTTTTTGTTCTTGGTCAGTTTGATCTCTTCACTAAGGTCCCTTGTTTCCCCGTCCACACGTACGCGAACATACCCAGCCTTGCGAACGTCCTCCAAGGCCTTTTGATGTTCTCCCTTTTTCCCTTTTACGAGCGGAGCCAAAATCTGCAATTTGGTGCGTTCAGGTAGACACATGAGCTGGTCTACCATTTGCTGAATCGTTTGTTGAGAAATCCCACGCCCACACTTGGGACAATGGGGATGCCCGATCCGAGCATACAACAGACGAAGATAATCTGAAACCTCTGTCGCCGTGCCCACTGTCGACCTAGGATTGCGATTTGTCGTCTTCTGGTCAATGGAGATAGCTGGAGAAAGTCCCTCGATGGAATCCACGTCGGGCTTGTCCATTTGACCCAAGAACTGTCGGGCATATGCTGAAAGAGATTCCACATAACGTCGCTGGCCTTCGGCATAAATGGTATCGAAGGCTAGGGATGATTTCCCTGAGCCGGATAATCCAGTGATTACGACCAGTTTGTCGCGTGGGATATCAATGTCGATGTTTTTTAAATTGTGAGCGCGTGCACCCCGCACGCGTAGGTAGTCTTGGGTCATGATTGTCCTCCTAGCTGTGGTAAACGTGCAATTTGCAAGTTGGGGACGGTTCTTGATTTGCATTCTATTTCTTACTTTCTCGCTTAGATCGCTTATACCTAGTATTCCCTCGTTGTTGGCTGGTCATTTTGTATTTATTTTCTTCCCCTTTTAGCTCAATCATGGCATCTCGAATTTCGGCGGCTCGCTCAAAATCCAGGTCTCGAGCTGCTAGTCGCATTTCGTCTTCTAGGCTCTTAAGAAGGGTGGCTAACTCTTCTGGCGGTAGTTTTGCTCCGTAGGCCTTTTTCATTTCCGCAACTTTAGTTGCCTCTGGTGCGTCATGAACCTTCTTGTAGATGGTTTGGGGCGTAATTCCCATTTTATCGTTCCAAGCCTTTTGGATCGCGCGGCGTCGATTCGTCTCATCCAAGGCAAGCTGCATTGAACGGGTGATCTTATCACCATACATGATAACGTTACCCTGGGCGTGGCGGGCCGCTCGACCAATGGTCTGGATGAGCGAGCGGTCTGATCTAAGGAATCCTTCTTTGTCGGCGTCGAGAATTGCCACTAGTGACACTTCTGGCAAGTCAAGTCCTTCCCTCAGAAGGTTAATCCCCACCACCACGTCAATGTCCCCAAGGCGAAGTTCCCGCAGGATTTCCACTCGTTCAAGTGTCTTAATGTCCGAGTGGAGGTACTTCACCTTAATCTCGAGGTTTTTTAGATAATCCGTCAGATCTTCGGCCATTTTCTTAGTCAGTGTCGTCACGAGAACTCGCTCATTTTTAGCGATCCGGGCTCTGATTTCCCCCAGCAAATCATCGATCTGTCCTTTGGTCTGACGGACATAAATTTCCGGATCCAATAACCCCGTGGGACGAATAATCTGTTCTACCATCGTCGGACAGTGCTCCAATTCATAAGGCCCTGGGGTCGCGCTTACATAGATGCTTTGCTTAATCTTCCGTTCAAACTCAGCAAACCTCAACGGTCGATTATCTAACGCTGAGGGGAGGCGAAAACCATAGTTCACTAACGTGGTTTTGCGTGATCGGTCTCCTTCATACATCCCTCTGACCTGGGGAAGTGAAACATGGGATTCATCCACAAAAAGGAGGAAATCCTCCGGAAAATAGTGAAGTAAGGTGTAAGGGGTCTCCCCTGGCTCACGGAAGGTCAAGTGGCGGGAATAATTTTCAATCCCGTTGCAAAAGCCCATTTCTCTGAGCATTTCTAAATCGTAGCGTGTTCTCTGTTCCAGTCGCTGTCCTTCGAGAAGTTTGTTCTCCGATTCGAAGAGCTTCAGTTGATCTTCCAGCTCGTGTTCAATATTCTCTGCAGCCTCCATGACCTTTTCGTGGGCTGTGACATAGTGAGAATTCGGGAAAATCGAGACATGGTTCCGTTCCGCTAATATTTCCCCAGTCAGCACATTAATTTCGTATATGTGTTCGATTTCATCGCCGAACATCTCCACCCGAATCACCCGTTCACTGGAACTCGAAGGATAGATCTCCACGACATCCCCTCTTACTCGAAATGTTCCCCGGGTAAAAGCCACATCATTACGATCATATTGAATGGCGATGAGCTTACGCAAAATCTCGTTTCGATCTACGTCTTGTCCCTGCCGTAGCGAAAGTACAAGATCCCGATACTCCTCTGGCGAACCTAAACCGTAAATACAAGAAACGCTGGCCACCACAATCACATCACGCCGCTCCAAAAGCGCAGCAGTCGCCGAGTGACGCAGTTTTTCGATCTCGTCGTTGATGGAAGCGTCCTTCTCGATAAAGGTATCACTAGAGGGCACATATGCCTCAGGTTGGTAATAATCATAGTAACTTACAAAGTATTCCACGGCATTTTCCGGGAAATACTCCTTAAATTCGCTATACAATTGTGCAGCCAACGTTTTGTTATGGGCCAGAATTAGTGTTGGTCGCTGCACCTTCGTGATGATATTAGCCATCGTAAACGTCTTGCCCGAGCCTGTGACTCCGAGCAAGGTTTGGTATCTCCGACCTTCATTTACTCCAGCGACAAGCTCGTCTATAGCCTGAGG
>JAJYAS010000178.1 GCA_021779415.1 Bacillota bacterium | reverse complement strand
GCTTATCACCCTAACCTTCAGCATGCTTTCCATCCATCTTGTCTTCCAACAACAATTTACTGATTATCTAACCAAAACAAACGAAACTATCTTGGAAGAGTTACCTTCTCGTTTAAGCGCCCTTTATCTGAGTAAGGGCACTTGGGATCCCGCCTCTCTAGATCAAGTAAGCCAATCCCTCCCGGTCGGTACAATTGTCACGCTGACTGATCCGAACGGTAAGTTCATTGCCACGTTAAATAGCTCTAGGGGCAGCATGATGCACGGTCGTGCCGGAATGGGGATGGGGATGGGGATGCCCTCCTCTTCCATCACAAAATTCAAAACGAAGACCATAACGGTGTCTGAACCCCACGGGACTTTAGCAACTGCCCTGGTCCGCTACCCAGCGACCGCCCAAATTCTCAATCCCCAGGATGTCCTCTTCCAATCCTCTGTCTTTCGTTTTCTTCTCTTTGCTGGAGGGTTGGCGCTTCTATTTGGGATTATCCTCAGTTACTTCACTAGTCGCCGGCTCGTCGCTCCGTTGAAGCGATTAATGCAAGCCGCCGAACGTATTGGTCAGGGACACCTTGATGAACGAGTATCCCTTCGGTCCAAAGATGAGGTAGGTCAATTGGCGAACGCCTTTAACGCGATGGCCGACAATTTAAACCGTCAAGAGAATCTCCGCAAACAATTCACCGCTGATATCGCCCATGAGCTGCGTACACCTTTAACCTCGATCAAAAGCTATATTGAAGCTTTCCAGGACGGCGTTCTTCCTGCCGATCAGGAAAATCTCTCCTCCATTCATGAGGAAATTGGCCGTTTAGTAGCCTTGTCCAGCGACCTTAAAGATTTAAACGTGGCTGAAATGGGCGCTTTAAAGCTAAGCTTAGAACCTGTGAACTTAAACCATCTGCTTGAAAGAATCATCCATAGCCTCCAA
Organism: Bacillota bacterium; assembly: GCA_021779415.1. The sequence goes on along the minus strand of JAJYAS010000178.1, from coordinate 5,961 downwards.
CCGCTCATCCAAGAAAAGGAATTGACCCTAAATTTGAACGTTCCGGAAGAACCCGTGACTACGTCCGGAGATGAGCGCCTTCTCACCCGACTCTTTTACAATCTAGTTCACAATGCCTATCAGTACACGGAAAACGGCGGTCTGGTAGCCGTCACACTTACACAAACATCAACTGTTACCGAAGTCCGAATCCTAAACACAGGTATCGGCATCTCTGAAGAAGATCTCCCTTTTATATTTGAGCGCTTTTACCGTACTGACAAATCCCGAACCCGCGAAACCGGGGGAACCGGGATTGGTCTAGCCCTTGTCCATCAAATTACAGCCCTCCATCAAGGCACCATTAGCGTACAGAGTAAATTCGAGCAAGAGACTGAATTTATTGTCAAACTTCCTAAGGAACAAAAAGTGGGTGGGGATTAAATCCTCACCCACTTTTTTGCAGCCTACTCATTTACCTTCTAAATCCTGTTTCCGACTTTGATATTCGGCTGAATCTATCTCACCACGTGCGTAGCGTTCACGGAGGATATCCAAGGCACTCTGATCGCTAAGTACTCCTGTCCGAACCTGCCAAGTAGAACGACGAAATACATAGATCCCTAGCAAAATAATAGCAGCTCCCATGATCAGAGGCATTAACATACCCATCCAACCATAAACACCGTTTCCATATCCACCATATCCCCATCCGCCCATCATGTAATGGTTGCCCCAATGACCCATCAAATAAATTCCCCCTTCGAACTACAGCTTCATTTCATTTGGTTTTGCTATTTTCTATGCCCTTAGTGTATATCACAGATATGAAAAACCCATGAATAATTTGTGAATTTATCATCTTCACTGTCTTTTCACACTTCATTCATCTGAAATTCATAACCTTTGTTTATACTATAATTGCCCCGGTTTAGAGTATTATAATATTTTAAGGAGGTCATGTCTTAATGAAAAAGAAACTTGCAGCGGGAATCCTCACAGCATCCCTCTTGATCGGTGGAGCCACAACAGTCTTCGCGGCTACCGATTCAACAGCCCTCACTGACATCAAAGCCCTCTACCAACAAACCTTCGGAATCCAGAAACAAATTTTACAAAAAGAAGTCGAGACTGGCGCAGTAACTCAAGACCAGGCTAATACTATCCAGAGCATGATGGATCTTCGTCAAAAATACCAAGAACAAGCCCTAGATAGCGGGCAAATTATGGGCCCAGGCATGGGGGGAATGGGGCGTCATGGCTATATGGGCACCACCGGTCAACCACTTACGGCGGACCAGCAAAAGGCCTTGACTGATTTCATGGAGCAACGCCTAAAATTGCAACAAGATGCCCTTGCAAAAGGCACCTTTGTTCCTGGCATGGGAATGGGCGGCTACGGACACTGGGGTGGATACGTACCTAGCACAGTCCCCGCGCCTGCCACGAGCAGCAACTAACCACCCTTCTAACCGGGGCCAACCTTTTTACTTAATTTCTGAATAGCTCACTTATTTTATCCCTTGAGTCTTTCTCAAGGGATAATTTTTAGATTCCGTTTAGCTACACTCTGAGGATGAATCCAGAGCGGATTGTCAAGGATTATATCCAACTCACGGACAGACCGTTATTCCTCGTGCCCAAAGACAATCTCCGCAAGAAGGAGCATTCCCCAAACAATCCATGTCTGTGCGAGCAACTATGTCGCACCCATTGACAAACTCACAATCCGTACAGGAAGGGTATCCGCCGGTTATCACTTTGTAGCGATAATTCATAAACTCAGGCGAGCTCCAAATATCTAACAATGATGCCTCTCTGAGTGAACCAAAACTGTGGGCCTCAATCTGCTTGCGTCTTCCAAACACATATTCTGGATAAGAATGCAAAAACCGATAACAGGGGGAAACCTGTCCATCCCAGCGTACAACGGCACTTTGAGTTTCCACGAATCTGCAATGCCGATCTGTTCTTAATTGACTTTGGGGTAAAATAACATCCATCCCTTTGGCTAAGCCCAGCAAAAAACCCTCTTGAAACGTTTTCTCGGTCTCTGGACTTAACGCAGGGTAATAAAGAGTTTCCGCCATCATCTCTTGCCGCATCGGTAAAATGTGGGAAACAAAGATCCGATTGACCCCCAGTTGTGCAGCCTGGCGCACGGTTTCCTTCAAAAAGGGAAGAGTACTCTTCATTGCCACAAATTCCCATATAATCTCTGGTTTTCCCATCACCCGCTGCTCTGCTATATGACGCGTGCTCTCTAAAAGCCCTTGTACATTTTGATGCCGGATTGCAGCGAAGGCCTGAACATCGGTCGAATCAACGGACAGGACGATTCGAGCCACACCACGAGAAATTAAAAATTCAATCATCTGATCATCCAAAGTCGTCCCGTTTGTCGTCACAGTTACTTCATATCTTGGGGCGAATAGTTCCACGGCTTGACGAAAATTATCCGCAATCGTCGGTTCCCCAATCCCCCCCAGAATTACTTCCTTAAGGTCAGGAAACCCAGCTACCTCACCCTCAATAGAACTTAGAACCTCGGCAGACATATCCCCCAAAGTTTCTTGCCAGTTCTGGCGGTAACACATTTCGCAAGATAAATTACAACGGTTGGTCAACTCCAGATAAAGGCGTTCCATTGATGGCGACGGATGATAGACTATCTCAACTACATCTTTCATTCTGAGTCTCCTCACTGTTCTAATACTTAATCTATTATTTCAACACCACTATGCCGTGTAAATCACCTCATACCCCTGTTCAATCACCTTCTTGAACTCCGGAGAAATAGCATTCCAATCCAGTATATCCACCCGGAAAGGAAGATCAGACTCTTGAAAGGCTTCTTGGATGTTTTCCATCAAAGTCCAATCCAATTTGTCTTCCCCAGCAATCGATAAATCCAAGTCGGAGTATACTTTGGCAGTCCATTTATAACGTGATCCGAAAGCCCTGACTTCACAATGAGGAATAAATTTACCGATAATATCCAAAATAATTTTTAACTGTCCCTCCGAAACGTTAATCATTTCGTACCTCTAAAGCCTTCAAAAACTCTTTTGCGTCCTCTAGAAAAAATCTTGCCTTTTGAAAAATTACATCTGCTACATCACTGTCATAAGTATGTGACGTTCTATTCCTCAAATCATGGTATACAACCCATGCCTCAAAGTTCGTAATTAAACGGTTTTCTGCTGCATACCTAAAAAGTTGCTTTCTTGTGACCCCCTCCATCATCCCCGGCGTTAAATTCACTTCCAACCATCGTTTCATAAACTTCCAACAAAGCTCGTAGGTAAACTCAAAATTCTGTATGACAGCAGCCTTATAAACCTCAATTTCGTCCTGCTCAATGTTCCCCTCAGAGAGCTTTCTATTTGTAAAATTCCAAGCCCTTTCTAAAGAGGCAACTGCCTTTTCCAAACTGCTTAATTCCAAAGACATACGATTCTCCTCCTAATTTTTAAAAAATGGATTATTAATCTCCGTCTATAATAGCTAAAGCTTTCTATATCATATTATTGGTTTATTTGCATGAGGTCAACATCAGAAATTACATAAATTTCTAAATGAGCTATGTATTGAGAAAAGAGACGCGCCACACATTAGACGCGTCTCCCCGAGATTTATGATTAGTATCAGCAACCGCAACTACACGTTGTCTTTGGACCCCCTGTATCTCCATAATACTGAATTGCTTCTGCCGGGCATAACGCCTGACACCCTGTACAACGGTCAATGCATCCCTCCGGATAGATTACGACAGGCTTTGCGCTCTCTTTATCGTAAACACCATGTGAACATTTATTGATACAGGCCCCACATTCGATACAATTCTCGTAATTAATGATCGGGTACCACTTCGTCGTCATCCAGTTCTCTCCCTCTAATTTAATCAATTCCGAGATACCCACTTCGACCCTCAACAACCGCAGCCGCAGCCCCCAGAGGGTCCTGTCATGGCCAGACCTTTGGCCACCAAATCTCTTTGCGCAGCCCTCAATACCTCGTCAAATTTAACCGTTACCTCGCTGACCACCTTCTCAACCATGGCTTTGTGCTCATCTGTCAGGTTTCTGGTGGACAAGGCTCCTGCTTCGGCAACGTCTTTTCCGATAAAATCGGAAACATCGATTGCAGCACTCACCTTACCACTATATTTCTCAGTAGCCCGTTTGGCGCATGCTTTAGAACATCCATCCACGGAAATCGTCGGAAATTTTTCAGCAAATCCCCGTTCTTCCACTCCACCCGCTAGAAATAGCGGTAAACATATCGTCACTGTCGCACCCGGACGAACTTCATCCAGCATTTTTCGGGTTGCTAGTCTTGAGATTGTCCCTCCCAAACAGTCTTCCCCGCTACAGGATACAACCCCAATTTTAACCATGTTTATAGACATTTTTAACCCTCCCTGCTCAATAGTTTAACCTTTTCGGCAATTTCACCGGCAATTTCATCCGCAATTAGCCAGCCTTCCTCTGTGAGTTGCGTGGCGGTTCCCGGTTGGGCCCCTTTGTGTTTCCGAAAGGAATCGATGACCCTCACCTTTTCTGCGACGATGCCACCGGCCAGCTCCGCATTTTTAGCTGCACACATGGCAGGACATCCATCAAGGGTAATACACTTTTGTCCTTCGATTAATTCCTTGGCCTCTTGATCCCCTGTCACGATATAAGCGAGACAGACTGTACTGGCTTCGTTCGGGCACAACTCCTGAACAACCTTCAAGGCACTTTCCCTCGCCACTAGGCCGTAGACCTTGCCCATCCCACTACAGGGAATTACTTTGATCCTCTCAGACATGGAACTCATCCACCTTTCTTTTCAAAATCATGAAATAACCCTCAAACTCAAGCAAAAGTTCTTTATCGTTTTCCCAATCGGATAGCTCCACTTCAGCGATCCAGCCTTTTTCATAAGGATTTTGGTTAATAAGTTCTGGGGCAGCCGAAAGTTCTTCATTGACAGCGGTTATCTTACCCGATACAGGGGATACCACTTCGAAGACAGCTTTACCTGATTCAATCTCGCCTAGCTCACCAAACTGCTCCACCTCGTTTCCGACGACAGGTGGGGTAAAAAACATGATATCGGATAAGCTTTGCTGAACATAATCCGTGACTCCTATGCGAGCTTTATTACCCGCTATATACACCCAACTGTCGTTCTCATTAAATAGGAACCCTTCTTTAGGCACTCGGAAAATAAACTTATCCTTTTTGTACACTTCATAATCATACGTTTCAGGGTAGACCGTTTTGCTTTCTGATAACGCTTCATTTCCTTGTGCCGTTTCCGTTTCCTTCTCCCGAAGTACTTCATCGGCAACCATTTCAGCCAGTTTCAATTCCTTTTCCCCGAGCCTTAAGGAATCTCCCAGCTCAAGCCCCCTGTTTTTAGCTTCTTCAGTTACCGTAAGTTTCGCGGTAACTTTTAAGCCCTTTTCCGAAGCAAGCTTGCTGGCGCATCGCGTCTGGCAACCATCAATCACAAGTAACGGCTTCCCCTGTGCGAGTTTCGTATATCTGGCATCCGCAACTCGATATAAGACAGGGCAAATCATATCACTCTCTGAGTTCTCGACAAGGTTTAACGCTATTTCTCGGGCGATACAACCTGCGCCTTTGTCTAGCCCATTGCAAGGTAAGACAGCAAAGCTTTTACTCATTGCCCGCCATCCCCTTTCGAGTTTCCTTGATCTTCTTGGTTGTCTCTCCCTTATCCGGGAAGGTTATGGCATCCACACCACAGGTTTTTCCGCACGCTCGGCAGAAGACGACGCAGTTGTCCGGATTTTTCACAATCAACTTTTTCTCCTCAGTTTTACGGACTTCATACACTTGGTGTGGGCAAAATTTGACACACTCCATGCAATCGTTACATTTGTCATAATCAATAATTGGGCTCCAATCGATGGTGTTTCTCGGAACTCCCATAAACGTGTCTTCACTCATGCTTATCCCTCCGCTT
>JAJYAS010000177.1 GCA_021779415.1 Bacillota bacterium | reverse complement strand
TGGTTTGTTACCTGAAAGGTATAGCCGTCCGACCTGGCGCGGCTGATATGGTCGATATACCGGCACCTTTTGTAGTAGAGGCACTTGCGGTCGCAGTCCCTGGGCACGTTGATTTTGCGGACTACATGCTGTTTGATGTCGGGGTAGGCGTCCAGGTCAATATCGCCCTGTTCCAGCCCTTTTGCCTTCAACTTTTGATAAAGCCTTACATCCCTTGAAATATCGCTGTTTGCAAGATAGCCCATGAAATCCGCGTAGCGTTCCTGGCACAGATAATGCTCCTTTCCCTTTCGGAGTACGGCGGTAACGGGGCTTTCGATGATTTTATATTCCATCAGTATCCTTGAAAGGTCTGGGATAAACTTCCTTATGATGGACTGCTGTAAATCAATGCTGGAGGTGGTGATGGTAATGGGCGTCGGGCTCATCGGACCGGCAAAAGCATAGGGGCTCGTCCGTCTTTCCTTCCCCTCATACAGACCATAGACAATGGCAGCCACAAGGTAGGCAAGAGTTTTCCCCGTACCCACCTCAGCTTCGCACAGGGCAACCTTTTTATGCCTCATGCTCTCAAACATCATCACCGACAGTTCAAGCTGCTTGTCCCGCACCGTATAGCCGTATTCCGGCAGGAGCTGCCTGAATATGGCTTCAATCAGAATTTGGGGCTGTGGTGGCAGCACAATGATATGCTCCCTTCTAGGTAGACAAGTGAAATAATAAAAACTTGTTGCTTAGAGGGAGCATATTTTATGTCAAAAAGAAAGATAACCGGCAATGAGAAGTTAACTGCTGTACTACGGTATCTAGATGGAAACATTAGCCAAGGTCAGATTGCCCGTGATCTTAATGTAAGTTTGGCATCTGTTCAACAATGGATCTCTAATTATGAGTCCATGGGGGCTGATGTTTTCTTAATGAAAGGAAGAAAAAAGTATTCAAAAGAACTTAAGATACAAGCTGTTGAAGATTATTTAGCTGGTTCGGGCTCTCAGATTGATATTTGTAAAAAGTATGGGATTCGATCAAAAGGTAAGCTACAACGCTGGATAAAGCAGTATAATGGTCATGAAGAGCTAAGGTCTTCTGGAACAGGAGGAAGCACCATCATGACCAAAGGAAGAAAAACGACTTTTAATGAACGAGTTGAAATCGTGCAGTATTGTATTGCACATAATCATAATTACGCAGAAACATCTGAAAAATATCAAGTATCCTATCAGCAGGCACGTAACTATACTGTTAAATATGAAGCCTACGGAGTTGAATCATTAAGAGACACTCGGGGAAAGCGAAAATCTCAGGATAAGATGAGCGAATTAGAAAAGCTGAGAGCTGAGAATAAGATTTTAAGAGCAGAAAAAGAACGAGCTGAAATGGAGGCATCTTTCTTAAAAAACTCGAGGAGATAGAAAGGAGGCGGCGCTAAGCCTGGTTCGCCAAGAATTTATATATCAGGCTATAAAAGAAGAAAACCAAGAACACAATTTTCCAATCAGCACACTATGTAAATTTGGAAAGGTATCACGAGCAGCATACTATAAGTGGCTACATAGAGAATTACCTGAAAGCGAAGCGGAAAATCTCCGTATCGCTGATAAGATTGAAAAAATTCATGAAGAAAGCCCGGATAAAGGATATAGAAGAATCAAGGATGATCTTGAGCGATATCATAACATTAAAGCGAATGACAAACGAGTTTTACGCATATGTCGCAAGCTAGATATAAAATCAACCATTAAGTATTCGAACAATGGGTGTACACGACAGGCAGCCAATCCACAGTATATTGCAGAAAACATCCTAAATCGAGAATTCACCGCTGAAGCTCCAAATGAAAAGTGGCTTACAGATGTAACAGAATTCAAGTATTACATCGGAACAGTAAAACACAAAGTATATCTTAGTGCAATCTTAGATTTATACGATAGACGCATAGTTTCATATATTATACGTGATTCTAATAATAACGCTCTGGTCTTCGATACATTTGATGCTGCCATTAAAGCTAATCTGGACGCACACCCAATCTTCCATAGCGACAGAGGATTCCAATACACAAACCGAGCATTTCATGCGAAGATTGAAGCGTCTGGAATGATCCATAGCATGTCAAGAGTAGCCAAATGTATTGACAATGGCCCAATAGAAGGTTTTTGGGGGATTATCAAAAGAGAACGCTATTATGGAAAAAGATTTACTAGCAGAGACTCTGTGGTTGAAATGATTGAGAAATATATTGATTACTATAACAACAAACGATTACAAAGAAATCTTGGTGTACTAACACCCATAGAGAAACACGATAGTTATTTACAAGCAGCATAAAAACTGCCAGCTGGTTACACCTACTGGCAGAAAAAATTTATATTTTTTCAATTGTCTACTTGACGGGGAGCAGTTCAGTTTGCAACAGCCCCTTGTTTTATCTTAATTGAGCTTTTAGTTTTTCTTTATCCATCGAATTGTCCAATCGCTTGATCTCTTGCCCTCTGTCCAATACAACAACTGATGGCACGATTTTGACATCATACTTTTGGGCAAGATTTTTCTTAGTCGCCGTATCGATTTTCACCACTTTGTAGAGTTCCGCTAGTTCTTGATTGGCCTCTTCTATTAAAGTGCTAAACTCCAAGCTTTCATTATTTAAGGCATTGAAGAAAAGCAAGAGAACTTTTTTGTCACTTTTCAGGACGCTCGTACTAAACGCATTCAGTTCCTCAATATAGCGCTCGGCAGCGACTGCGGCCGTTGCCCCATCACCTGCAGCTGAAACCACTTGCCTTAAATATTTAACCCGATTGTCTCCGACCGCATATACCCCTTCGAGATCCGTTTCCATCAAGTCATTAACGGGGATATAGCCACTTTTGTCCATCCCAATGCCACTTTCCTTAAGAAAATGGGTTGAAGGAATCATCCCAACAAAGAAAAAAACACCCTGGCAAGCAAGTTCGCTTGAACGGCCCGTTTTTAAGTTCTTGATTTTAACCCCTTCGACATTAGCCTCTCCCAGGACTTCTTCAATCGTGGAGTTCCATACAAACTCCATCTTTTCATTTTGGAAGGCCCTTTCCGCACTCACTTTATTGCAATCGAGAACGCCTTCATCATGGAGTACAATCACGGTGACTTGGCGAGCAAACTTGGTAATGTACATACCTTCTTCAATGGCTTGATCCCCGCTGCCAACGACAACAACGTCTTCGCCTTCAAAAAATTCGGCATCACAGGTTGCACAATACGCAACTCCACTGCCTTGAAGCCGCTTTTCCCCAGGAATATTTAATAGTCTGGGCTCACTGCCACAAGCAATGATAACCGCCTTGGCCAAGTATTTTTTCTTTTTTTTGGTGCAGATGATTTTGTCATCTTGATAAAAATTAACACTCACAACCTCATCTCGTGAAAATTCAACACCAAATATATCGGCATGCTTTTTAAAGTCTTTCATAAGATCGGGTCCACTGATTTGGCCATAGCCCGGATAATTGACAATTTCTCGTGTCGTATTGACCAAACCGCCAACCGTCCCTTTGTTGATCACCAAAGTTCTCAGCTTCGCTCTTCCCCCATAAATAGCTGCCGCGAGTCCTGCGGGTCCACCACCGATAATAATTAAATCGTACGTCACATCTCCCATTTTCCTGAATACTCCCTCTCTGTAGAATGTTTTAGTGATTACGATTCTAGAACTTCCTCAATCTTATCTATGACTTGGTCTTCGTCAACAGCGCCTGCTAGTTTCGCTTGATATTCGCCTTCCTTAAAGAAAAGAATCTGAGGAACTCCTTTTAAGGAGAATCTTTGGAACAAGTTTTTATCTTCTTCTACATCCACGTAATAGAATCCAAACCTATCTCGGTATTGCGGTTGAAGCTCCTCCAAAACAGGAACGACATCTTTACAAACATGACAGGCTTTTCTTGAGAAAATAACGAGACAGGCTTCCAGATTATCATAGATAATCTCTTCGAACTTATTTGCATTTAACTGTTCTAAGGACATATTTACCACTCCATTCAAATACTTTAACGTTAAAAGAATGTTTGTTTTATGAAAATAAAAGAATAAAGGCAGGCTATTCCACGAAGTCATGTTTAAGTGAATTAGCCTGCCTTTTAAATTAGAATTCTTCGCTTAAAATCTGATAGATTGGTGCACCTTCGCACTGCGCAGGCATTCTTACACCTACTAATGTTGCAATAGTCGGTGCAATATCAACTTGTCTAATGGTTCTAACTGTCTTAAAGTTTTCTTTAATCCCTTGCCCTGCTGCCAGGAAAATTGGGGCAACAGAAGAATCGAAAGCACCCTCTACAGTGGATAACCCATCACCATGAAGACGACTGAATCCCTCATCAACAGTGAAGAAGATATCTCCACACTGGGGACCGTTTGTTCCTAAGACAACAGCGTCCTTATTCCGCATTGCGAGGCCGATAACACGCTGTCCTTTATATCTATAAGAGTACAGGTCAGACATAATTTTTCTTTCCAGTGCATATTTGTCCGCCTGGTCAACAATGCCATGGGCATCACGACCCTTTAGATTAATATAAATATAGTTACTTCGGGTCTGAACAGCTGTTGTCTTTTCCCAATCTACTTCTTTCAAAGTTTTACCGTTTTCACCCTTTTTCATGACGGTATAACCGAGTTCCTCCATTACCTGTACATTCATGCCGCCATATTCACCGATTTGTGGTGGAAATTCTTCCCCGACCAGTAAACCATGGTCAGCTAGAATCATGATGGTCCATCCTTCATCTAACAGATGTAAGAATTCACCCAAATATTTGTCTGTCTGAATGTAAAACTTCCGGATGAAGTCCTGATTTACTTTAGGGTCAGTATAACTCCAGCGCTCCAGATTTTTCGCTAAGTGCCAAAACATATGACCTGCACAGTCAACATTATGCAAATGAGTGAACACTACCTGGTAATCCCGGGTTTTAATTAAATGATTTAAAGCCTTTGCTTGCCATTGACTATACGAATCCCAGGCAGGTTCATAAACCTTCTCAACCAGGTAAGCATCTTCTCCCCCAACTAAGCTAACAGGCTGAACCGGTCCAACATTTTCTACGACATCTTTTAACAATTCTTTGGGATGCCATAATTTATCCTGGGCAATATCCAAGGCATTACTGATCCACAGTTTCACCGATGTACCATCCGGAGAAAGTTCCAGGAGTTTCATAGAACGACAGGCGGGTTTTAATACCCCCTCTTTATTAATGTCATCTACAATACCGGAAACCATTTTCCCAAGTTCTAATACTACGATTGGCTTCTCTGCCTTCTTATTTTTATAAATTGCTATGCGGTCATAGATGCCATCTGCATTCTTTAAAATCAAGGTGGGTCGTCTTACAATACCATCAGAGGTTAAAATAGTAAATTCTTTAGCATCTGCGGGTGCAGCTGCCCATCCTTCTGCAGCTTTCAACGGGGAATTGACTACATCATAATGAGGAATACTTTCAATGACCATTTCCATATTTTCTGGTCCCATGATATATTCGCGGATTTCACTGCCTGTCATGGCAGCTTCACCATACCATAATTCCATCATGTCGGTAGCTGGTTCTTCATCTTCTTCAGTAATAGCACTCAGATCGGAAATCATGCAGCCGGTACCGGCAGGACGTTCAAGTTTTGGAGCATATATTAATTCTGTAATTTCCCCATTAGCAGCGATAATTTTTTCCCAATCAAGTTGGGCCACACCCATATTAACCGAACCCGGCTGTGTTCCATCAACAACGTGTAAATTTGGGTTGTCACTGGTCGGAGGCCAGGCGGAACCGGGCCAATGCCATACTAAGGTTTTGAGGCCGGCTTCAGTCGTTACATTCCATAACTGCTCAGCTTCACAATTTCTGGAATCCATATTATAGACAACTGCGTCCAAGCTCTTGGGTGACTGTCGCCAAAAGCAGGTAATACCGTGTGTTCCGGGATAAGCACCCGTTGCTAAAGTCGTCCAGCATGCAGGTGTAATCGTTGGCAGGGCGCCTAAGTGGGATAAGTCTTCTCTTGCCGAACCTCTTTCAATAAATTTTTGTAAGTTTGGCATTATTCCTTCGGCCAAGAACTTCCTGGTTATTTTGGGATCCATCCCGTCTACCCCTAATACCATTAATCTCTGGGTTAATGCTTCTCTTTTCATGATAGGAATCACTACTCCTCAAATGGTTTTGCTAGAATATATTTTGAGATACAAAATCTTTAATTCAATTTCATCAGAGAACAACTGCAGTCCTCTCTCCCAGAGTTTAACATATAAACACGCTATAATAATTGAAAGCAAATGTTGACTCATTAGTTTTATCAAATTAATTTGTTGTATATTTAATTCTGGATTCTTAAGTAAAAATTTATTGAGTAATGAGGAGAACTAAAGTTATTAGCTCGTTCTCCTCATTACTATCCATGCTATTATTACTTCATTACTATCATTAGTATTTAGTTATTCGGTCGTTAACTTAACTATTGACACCATACTCTTTTTCTGTCTCTTCAACAATCGCCCGCAATTCAGCTTGAACACTTTCGGGCAAGTTCATTGGTTTGTAGTTTTCTAAAATGGATCGTGCCACTTCATAAGCCCTTTCCGAAAAATCCTTACCGCCATCGGACAGCCAAACATCTCTCATTCGACGGTCGATAACGTTACTCTTGGACTGTGCTCGCATATGCTTGAAGGTGTGCTCTTCGCTAATAAAGTTACCAGCGGTACCTACCTGCTTAATAACATCTATTGCTAAGGTCTCATCCGACACGCTAATCCCACAAACAGCTGTTTTAATCATCCTAGCCATCTCGTTATCCATCACCATTTGTGCATAATCGTAGGTGATACCGAGTTCTAACATGCCCGCTCCATAA
>JAJYAS010000176.1 GCA_021779415.1 Bacillota bacterium | reverse complement strand
GTGCTGCCACACCGCCTTCGCAATACCCGCCCGGGTATATGCTGGGACTTCTTGGAGAATGTCATAACTATATTGCGGATGATTTTGCATTTCTAGTCGTTCTTCTCCCGTCAGCGCTCCAGGCTTGGTCAGAATCCCTTCTGGGATTCCGATTTTACCAATATCATGAAGAACCCCTGCGTTTACAATATTTTCACGTTGGAGTGGGTCGAGCTTCATTTCCTCAGCAATCATGCGAGAGTATACTGCAACCCGCTCTGAATGATGTTTCGTATAGGAATCCCGCGTTTCAAGGGCTGCCACAAGTGCCAAGACAATATCACGTGACATTTCCTGAAGTTGGCCTGCCATAGCTTGGAACGCCCTAGCTGTTTCCCCGATTTCATCCTTTCGCTCTGGCATGGGAGGTAAGTCTCGCACATTATACCCTTCGCTTAAAGCACGGATTTGTTCCATCATCTTGTGCACTGGATATAAAAATGATCCTATGTACCAGAACGCTAAGATTAAGGCAATCAGAAGAATAACACCCGTTATGTAAGCAATTTCTCTCGTTATCTGCCCCGCATCATTTAAAGCTGCCAGCCGATTCCTCGCTACGATCAAATTCCAGCCTGTACTCGGCAAAGCCTTCACAGAAACCAAATGGTCTTTTTCTAAAGTGCGAAGGAATTCAGAGCTATACTGCTCTGGTTCACCCGGAAAAGCTTGGGGTTCTAGAGCGAAGTGATTGTCTGGAGTCACAATCCAGACACGAGTTTCCGAAGGCATAAAAAAAGTATTTTTTAATTCATTGCGAAACATTTCTAAGGACAACCGAGCCACTAACACTCCCTTGACGCGCCCAGAAGAATCGCGCACTGCCGTGGCGAATAGTAAGCCATCGGCCATCGAGTTCTTAGCATCCGACAAATTCTGCACCACAACCCCGCTCTGCGTAATACTCAGCCTAAACCAATTTTCCTGCTGAATATTATCCGTCAGATGAGCCTCTCCGGGTATGGCAGTCAGTAATTCTTCAGATTGGGCACTCCAATACTCTGCTTGACTCCACCCGTTCGTAGTTTGTTGCAACGTTTTCAGGTGTGCCTGACGAGCCTCAGGATCTGCCCAATCTCCTTCCGCAGCCACGGTAGCAAGATTCTCTCGATGTTTGGCGAGGAGTTTGTCAATGAGTAGGCTACCATTAACACTCACTTGATCATTTTCCCGAACTGCTTGCGAGTATAAAGTCTGACTCACTCGATAATTTACCCACAATCCAACTGAAATGAGCGGAACAATCATGAGCAGCAACACCGCAAATAACATCTGTTCGCGCACCCCAAAGCGCCATCTTTTTTCCTCCCAGAAAACTCTCATTCTCTCCTCAAAGCCCCCAAACCCTCAAATTCACAAGAACCTGCGAACACTTTCAATTCTCCTAGGTCGAAAAGCCCCCCCTTATACTATTGGTCAAATCTCTCATTAATCTCAAAACCCGCCACTAGATGAGTTAGCTTTTGAGCATAACCAGCCAAAGTTTCTGAGACGGCACGCATTTCCTCGAATAATGGTCACCCTTTTTATACTTATAACAAGTCTATACGAGCATTCGCGTAAAGGTCAAGAGTTTCCTACACAAAATGTATACTGTTGATCCTTGGCAGCACAACGCAAAAACGCGCCCCCTGCGGTTCAACATTCTCCGCCCAAATTCTTCCCCCGTGAGCCTCCACAATTCTCTTGGCAATGCTGAGTCCCAAACCGTGTCCCTGAACCTTGCGTGAACGCGCTTCATCAACCCTGTAAAATCGATCAAAAATCACTTCCAGCGCGTCGACTGGAAGTCCTGGCCCATTATCTTCAATCAGAAGTTTCACGTTCTCCTCGTCACTCTGGAGACCTATTCGTATCTTCCCACTCGACGGCACATATTTCCCTGCGTTTTCCAAGATGATTCGAATGAGTTGTTTCAAATAAAGAGCGTCCCCTCTTATTTCTATATCCGGGAGCAAATCATAGTTAACCATGAATGAGCGCAAAAACGGCAAACCCTTCGTGCTTTCAATAATAAGTTCGCTCAAATTAAGTGAAACCAACGTTAATTGCAATTCTTCTCGAGCCAACGTCAATAGGTTTTCCACCAATCTTGTCATCATCTTGGTCTCATCCACCACCGCTGTTGCCGAGTCACGCACAATTGCCGGATCTTCAGCCCCCCAGCGTTGCAAAATATCTGCATGCCCCCGAATGACCATCAATGGGGTTCGAAGTTCATGAGAAGCGTTTGCTACAAATTGCTTTTGCTGCTTAAAGGACCCCTCTAACCTCTCTAACATATGATTGAAATTTCTCCCCATGAGGTCTAATTCGTCGCCATTTCCCCGCAAGGGAAGTCTACGATTGAGATCATTCGCTGTCAAGAGAGAAATTTCTCGATTTAAGTCTTCTATAGGAGTCAGTACCTGACGAGACAATATGTACCCACCAATGGCAGCCAAAAGCAAGGCCGATCCACCCAGCCACAGTAACTGGCGAAGAAGAACGGTCTGGGCCAGTTCCACATCTTCCAATTCGATCACAGCTTGAAGTGACCCAATTTGTTTCCCATTAGACAGGATTGGACGAGCCATATAATAAACATCCTTACCGTTCAGGACACGAATTTCAGGGCCAGCCTGTTGTTCAACTGGAAGCTGGGCACTAATATTGCCACTCATTTGTAGAACTGCACCTTGCACAGAGGTCAATTGCAGGGTTACACCCTTAGGCACATTTCCTTTCAAAGCCTCTGGATCACGAATATCCACAGCCTGTCCCTCCTGCTGCTCATCGAGTGAGCTAAGGACACGAGTAACGGCATTCTCCAAGACTTGGCGCTTTTCTTGATGCAAAGCCTGGCTATTTCCCCAATACGTTAACGTAGAAAGCATCAAAACCGTCAAAAGAAGCAAAAGAATGTACCACAGGGTAATTTTCCAAGCTAATCCCCATTTCAGTTTTGGAAATCGGCAGTTCCAAACATTCTTAATCCTCTGCGCGAAGGACATACCCAACTCCCCTCACTGTATGAAGATAATGCACCTGAAATCGTTCATCAATCTTGCCCCGTAAAAATCGCACATAGACATCTACGACATTCGTTTCCCCGTAATAATCGAAACCCCAAACATTCTCAAGAATGAGTTCTCTGGATAAAACATGGTTTGGATGTTCCATAAACAAAGTCAATAATTCAAATTCTTTTTTTGTCAGACACACTTCTTGTCCCGCAAAATAGACCTGATAGGCCTGAGAATCAAGCTCCAGTTCTCGAAATTTTAAGCGACCTTCAATTTGAGCAGGCGGGTTTTTGCGCCGCAACACCGCTCGTATTCTGGCCATTAATTCATCCATTGCGAACGGTTTAGTGAGATAATCATCGGCCCCAAGATCCAAGCCGAAGACTTTATCTTGAACTTCGTCTTTGGCAGTCAGAAGCAAAATAGGAGTATTCTTAAGAACTCGAACTTGTTTGCAGACGTCATAACCGTTCAGGAAGGGCAACATGATATCTAAAAGAATTACGTCCCACTCATTTTTCAAGGCCATATCGAGCCCAACACTGCCATCCCCAGCGAAACCCACGCTGTGACCCTGATGTTCCAATTCCATGGCAATGACTTTGGCAATGGCACGATCATCCTCGATCAATAATATAGTCAAAGGTGCCTCAATGATCATAGTTTTCACCCTTCTTCATCTTCTTCTAACATTCATTTAATTATATCTAATTCAAAAAAATTCTTCATTAATAATGGATTAAAGTTCTCATTCGAATGTCACTTTCATGTCACATGTTCTAACTTTAATCCGTTCTTAATCTCCTATTCAGAAACAGTTAATCTACG
This sequence comes from Bacillota bacterium, assembly GCA_021779415.1. The sequence goes on along the minus strand of JAJYAS010000176.1, from coordinate 3,061 downwards.
CTGGGTATGATATCCTCAGGGTCAAAGATGACCTAAAAACATTGGAGGTAAATCATCATGAAAAAATCACTATTCATTACCACAGGTACATTTGCTCTAGCAGGAGCAATGGCCGGTCTCGGAGCCTTCGGTGGCATGGCTTTTGCGTCTACACCAGCCCCGGTTGCAACACCAACAGCGATTATTCAACCTGCTACTCCTGTTGTAGCACCGACTACTCAAGTCAAATCTGATACCGAAAAGCCCTCGTTGGGAGAATCCACCGGTTCGAGCCAAGAGACCGACAACGTTAATTACGAAGAGCAAGGGGATCATCAAGGGAACAATGGCGTCGCAGAAACCAATTCGGGAACTGCAGAAAAAAATTCCGCCGAAGAAACTTCGTCCGGTCCAGACACAGACAGCCTCAACGTCCAACAATAATCACAAGTTGATTATCGGATTTAATCCTGCTACCAAAGGTTAAAACTCTTACATTATAAAACAAGCGAGGCCCCGTTTAGTCGGTGGCTTCGCTTTGCTTTGCTATCAATACGAGATGCTCAATTTCAATTCGATTCTCTCGTCCCCACATTTACGCCTTGTCGTTTTCTGCGAGCGAAACCAAGGATACCTGGAAGAATGGATATAAAAATGATCGCAAAGATCACAAGTGTAAAGTTATTCCTTACGATTGGCAAATTCCCAAAGAAGTATCCCCCGCATACGACTGTAATAACCCACCCTAATCCTCCGATCAAATTATACGCTAGAAAGCGCCAATAACTCATGACGCCTATACCTGCAACAAAGGGCGCAAAGGTACGAATAACCGGAATAAATCGGGCGATTATGATAGTTTTCCCCCCATGCTTAAGATAGAATTGCTCCGTCTGTTTTAAATGCTCTTTATTCAGAAATCGAGCATTGTCTTTCTTAAACACACTCGGCCCTATAAAATGACCTATTTGATAATTAAGTGTATCCCCTAAAATAGCTGCAACCCCGAGGATAAGAACCACCCCTTGTAAACTCAAAGAACCACTCGCGGCAAAGGCACCTGCCACAAAAAGCAAAGAATCACCTGGTAAAAATGGGGTAATGACAAAACCTGTTTCCGCAAAGACAATAAGAAAAAGAATTAAATACGTCCACATCCCGTAGCTTTGAATAACTGCACCCATATTTTTGTCAAGATGTAAGAAAAGGTCGAGTAATGTATTAATCAACATGGTTTCCTCCCTATAAGTTGCACTCATAATCTCTCAAACAATAAGACGTAGAAACCTTGCCGAAAGTTCGCAAACTGACATTTAAATGTTATCAACCAATAATAAGTACTAAATCCCCTGCACTCTCCGCAGGGGCTTTAGTACTTATAAACAACACAAGTGGGAGAAAAAATGCTAAGTTATTCCGCAATTTAGCCTGTAATATTCATTTAGCAAATCATCTAGCCTTTGACTTAGTGCGACGACTTGAGGAGCGTCAAAGTTTTCATTGTATGAGAACTTGTTTAAAATTCTACGCTCTTCTTCAATGCGTTGTAATAACTCCTTCGTCTTCCTCGTCTCCATCTAGAACTCACTCTCCACTTCTTTTTCGTGATTACAGATTGCGCATTTCTTCCACTGCCGGACGATGAGAGAGCTTCGTGGTCCCCATGACTGCAGCGACGGTAGAAACCAGAGCCGCTCCTGCTAAGAGGACTAAGTAACTCCAGGGCAGGGAAAGAAACTCAGGTGGAGGATCAAAGACGCCTGTCAACACTTTCACGAGCATTTGTGCCACCCCTAAGCCTAAAGCAATCCCTAGGACAGTCCCTCCCGTTAAAATCAGCAAACCTTCACTCCAAACAAAGGCACCCAACTGATTCTTCTTCGCACCCAACGCAGCGAGTATGGCAAACATTCGTCGACGTTCTGCCAAGCCCAAAGCCAAGATTAAACCCGTAGAGCCCGCCACCAAGATGATGGCAAAAATCAATTCTAAGCGAGTCAGTCCATGCAGATCTATGGCCGTCAAACTTGAATTCACCGTGCGTTGAGTTGAATTAATATCTACAACCTTGGCCTCCGCCAAAGAGCTAGCCACGGTTTGCGCTCTGGCTGCCAAATCGGAGGAGCTCCCCTTGGCACGCAACAAAATGATTTCTGAGACGTCTGATCCAGTTTGTTGGCTAAGGTAACTTTGATTGGCCACTAGAAAAGAATCTTTTGGTGCAGTCGGGAATTTTCGCACAACCCCCAGAAAGTGAAAGGATACTTCATGGTATTGATGATCCTGAACATTCTGCAAACGCAGAATTAGCTTATCCCCTAGGTTTAGTTGGTAATCCTTCGCAGTTTCAGCCGAAACCAGGACACCATCTGCCTGCTTGGCCAAAGCCACCAGTGTCGCCTGAGCATTTCCTCCGACAAAAAAGGCATTTGAAATGTTGGTCGCTTGACCGATTGTTCTCGGGTTTATCCCAAAGATATCCTGCAAATCGTTCCCAACATAGACCAGTCGATGTTGCATAGACTGAACTGCCGCTACACCCGGCAGAGCTTTTAATTCAGTTAGTTTACTGCTCGGTGGGGAAGCCGTCGGTCCTGTCACCGTAACGTCCGAACCGTTGGTTAACTCGGCATCCACCTTGGCTTGAGCGTTGTACGTGGTATTGAAAACCGCCGTCGAAACAGCGAAGGATACAGCTAAAGCTACTAAAATGATTCCTCGGGCAATCAAACCACGTTGACGGGATAACGAAGCGGCAACAACACCCGAAAGGCCATGCGCTAAGGGGTCGAGAAGACGAGCGAGTATGCTACGTCCTCGTGCTAATCCACCTTCTAATAGACGGCTCGCTAGCAAAACCGCTCCAATCCACAGAAAGAGTGGCGCAATAAAGGCCTCATAATGAATGGACGTCGTCGTTAACCCTTCCGGGGCTAAAACGATCTGATACCCACTACTCGCTGTTCTCCAATACTCCAGCACAGAAATTGAAAGCACGATGACATCTATATAAAGCCGTTGCCAAGGTGGCTTTCCAGTCCTTCGTCCCACAACCCTTTGAGCCGAGGCCACAGAGGAATGT